>NZ_JADZGH010000121.1:0-1670 GCF_015865005.1 Rhodococcus sp. CX | reverse complement strand
GCGGTCGGTACGTCGATGCGCCGCTGGGCGCACGGTCTGGTCGAGGCCGCGCAGCAACCCGAACGGCTCGCCGAACTCGACTTCTGGCGCGCGACCGCGGCCGCGGACGACCCGACGATCGGGTCCAGGCCGCTGGATCCGGCGACGGACACCGCCGCCACGACCGGCAGCGTCGAGGTCGAACTGTCGGCGGAGGTCACCGAGGCGCTGCTGACCACCGTCCCGGACGCGTTCCACGGCAGCGTGTCCGACGGGCTCGTCGCCGCTCTCGCCGTCGCCCTCACCACGTGGCGGCGCGACCACGGTCATCCCGCACTGACGGACGCGGTGATCGGACTCGAGGGCCACGGTCGTGAGGAAAGCGTCGTTCCCGGCGCCGATCTGAGTCGCACCGTCGGCTGGTTCTCGACGAGCTATCCGATGCGCCTGGACCTTTCGGGCTTCGATCTCGCCGACGCGTGCGAGGGCGGACCGAATCTCGGGGCTGTCGTCAAGTCGGTCAAGGAACAGCTTCTCGCGGTCCCCGACCACGGCATCGGCTTCGGATTGCTGCGTCACCTCGGTGGGGAGGCCGGACGCGTCCTCGCCGAGTGCACACCACCGCAGGTCGCATTCAACTATCTGGGACGCGTGACCACAGGATCGACCGAGACAACTCAGGACGTGCCCTGGATGCCCGTCGACGACGCCGGCGATCTCTCCGTCGCACAGAATCCGGATCTCCCGGTGCCGGCGGTCCTCGACGTCAACGCGCTCACCCTCGACGACGGAGGCCGCTCACGCCTGCGGGCGATCTGGTCGTTCCCGACCGGGATGCTCACCACCACCGAGGTCGACGCAGTCGCCCGGCTGTGGGTCGACGTCCTCGAGCGCATCGCCGCCCTCGCGACCGTGGCCGGCGGCCTCACGCCGTCGGATCTGGGTCTGGTCACGCTGGAGCAGGCACAGATCGAGGAGCTCGAGCGGCGGTATCCGGATCTGACCGACGTGTGGCCGCTGTCGCCGCTGCAGGAGGGCCTGCTGTTCCACGCGCTGGTGTCGGAGGATTCGGTCGACGCGTACCTGGTGCAACTGGTACTCGAACTGCGCGGAACGGTCGACCCGCAGCGGTTGCGGCGCGCCGGAAAGGTGCTGCTCGAACGCCACGCCAACCTGCGAACCGCGTTCGTACGGTCGCCGGGCGCACCGAGCGTCCAGGTGATCCACGACCACCTCGACGTCCCGTTCGACACGCTGGACCTGTCCGGATCCGACGAGACCACCCTCGACCGCGAGTTCGCCGCGGTCATGGCCGCGGATCGCGCCACCCGGTTCGACCCGGCGCAGGCGCCGCTGATCCGGTGGCTGCTGGTCACCACCGGACCGGACAGCCATCGGCTGGTGATGACCAACCACCACCTGCTGCTCGACGGCTGGTCGACACCGTTGCTGCTGAAGGAACTGCTCGTGCTCTATGCCACCGACGGCGACGACACGATGCTGCCGCGCTCCCGGTCCTACCGCGACTTCCTGGCCTGGATCGGCGAGCAGGACATCGAGACATCGCTCGACGCATGGGCCCGTGCATTCGACGGCGCGACCGAACCCACCCTCGTCTCCGACCTCGACTCCGCCCGCCGATACCGCGAATCACGGGACGTGTGTGCCGATTTCGGTGTGGAGGAGACGGC
>NZ_JADZGH010000120.1:0-2632 GCF_015865005.1 Rhodococcus sp. CX | reverse complement strand
CTCCGGCAGGGTGCGGGTGCTCTCCGCCGCCGAACACGCCGCGCTGGCCCCGGTCCGCGGCCCCGCCGGCGGCACCACCCGCACCCTGCCGGAGTTGTTCGCCGCGACCGCGGCGGCGCACCCGGACGCGATCGCGGTCACCGCCGGGGACCGGCAGCTGACCTACCGGGACCTCGACGAATGGTCGACCCGCGCCGCGCGGGTGCTGCTCGATCACGGGGTGGGCCCGGAAACGTTCGTGGCCCTGGGCATCGCCCGGTCCCTCGAGTCGGTGGCCGCGATGTGGGCGATCACCAAGACGGGCGCGGCGTTCGTGCCGGTCGACCCGAACTATCCGCCGGAGCGCATCGCGTTCGTGCTCGACGACTGCGGCGCCACCGTCGGGGTGACCACCACCGCGCACCGCGACCGGCTGCCCGAGGCGGTGCCGTGGCTGATGCTCGACGATCCCGCGCTCGCCGCGCGGATCGCCACCGCCGCCGCCGACCCGGTCACCGACGCCGTCCGGCCGGCGACGCTGCGGCTCGACCATCCCGCCTACCTGATCTACACCTCCGGCTCCACCGGCCGACCCAAGGGCGTGGTGACCACCCACCGCAGCCTGGAGAACTTCGCGATCGACCAGCGGCGCCGCTTCGCGACCGGCCCGGGCTCGCGGGTCATGCACTTCTCGTCGCCGAGCTTCGACGCGTCGATCTTCGAGTACCTGGGCGCGTTCGGGTCCGGCGCCACCCTGGTGGTGGTGCCCCCGACCGTGTACGGCGGCGACGAACTGGCCCGGGTGCTGCGCGAGCAGCGGGTCACCCACGGGTTCATCACCCCGGCGGCGCTGGCGTCGCTGCGGCCCGCCGACATCCCCGACTTCGTCGATCTCGCCGTCGGCGGCGAGGCCTGGCAGCCCGAGCTGCGTGACGCGTGGGCGCCGGGCCGGCGGCTGGTCAACGCGTACGGGCCGACCGAGACGACGATCATGGCGGCGATCAGCGACCCGATGAGCGTCGACAGCCCCCTCACCCTCGGCGGCCCGCTGCCCGGGGTGCACGCGGTGATCCTCGACCGGGCACTGCGCCCGGTGCCGGTCGGGGTGCCCGGCGAGCTGTATCTGGCCGGGTTGGGCCTGGCCCGCGGCTATCACGCCCGCCCGGACCTGACCGCCGCCCGGTTCGTCGCCGACCCCTACGGGCAGCCGGGTGAGCGGATGTACCGCACCGGCGACATCGCCCGCTGGACCGCGGCGCGGGAGCTGGAGTACGTGGGCCGCTCCGACTTCCAGGTGAAGGTCCGCGGGTTCCGCATCGAACTCGGCGAGATCGACGCGGCGCTGACCGCCCACCCGGATGTGTCCTTCGCGGTGACCCTCGGGCACACCGCCGCGTCCGGCGACACCGTCCTGGTCGCGTACGTGCTGCCCGAACCCGGCCGCACCGTCGACGCCGACACCCTGAAAGCCCATGTGGCGGAACTGTTGCCCGCGCACATGGTGCCCGCCGGGGTGGTTGCCCTGGACGAGCTGCCGCTGACCCCGGTCGGCAAGCTCGACCGCCGCGCCCTGCCGGTGCCGGACCTGACCGCGACCGACGGCTCCTACCAGGCGCCGGCCACCGACCTGGAGACGATCGTCGCCGCGGAACTGGCCGCGGTGCTCGGCACCGACCGGATCTCGGTGACCGACAGCTTCTTCGACATCGGCGGCAACTCGCTGATCGCGACCCGCGCGGTCGCGCGCCTCGGCGCCACCCTCGGCACCGACATCCCGGTGCGCGCCCTGTTCGAGAACCCGACCGTGCGGGCCGTGGCCGCGCACCTGGCCGACATCGGCGCCGCCCCGGCCGCCGGGGCGCTGGTGCCGCAGCCGCGCCCGGACCGCATCCCGCTGTCCCCGGCGCAGCAGCGCATGTGGTTCATCAACCAGTTCGACACCGCCTCGGCGGCCTACAACATTCCGCTCGGGATCCGGCTGAGCGGGCACCTGTCGGTCGCCGCGCTCGGGGCGGCGTTGCACGACGTGCTCGACCGGCACGAGAGCCTGCGCACCGTCTACCCGACCGGGCCGCACGGCCCGAGCCAGCGCATCCTCGCCGCCGACGACGTGCCGCTGAACCTGGACGTGGTCACCACCGACGAACAGGACGCGCTGGACCGGATCCGCGAGTTCGTCGCCACCGGCTTCGACGTCACCGTCGATGTGCCGCTGCGGGCCCGGCTGTTTGCCGTCGGCCGCGACGAGCACATCGCGGTGCTGGTGGTCCATCACATCGCCGCCGACGGGGCGTCCGCCGAGCCGCTGGCCCGCGACCTGATCACCGCCTATCACGCCCGCACCCGCGGGGAGCGGCCCGCGTGGCAGCCGCTGCCGGTGCAGTACGCCGACTACGCGCTGTGGCAGAACGAGCGGCTCGGCGACGCCGGCGATCCCACCTCCCGCGCCGCCGCGCAGCTGGCGCACTGGCGTCGTGCCCTGGCGGGCCTGCCGGACGTGCTGACCCTGCCCACCGACCGGCCGCGCCCGCCGCGGCAGTCCTTCCGCGGCGACATCGTCCGGTTCCACATCGACGCCGAGCTGCAGGCGCGGCTGCAGCGGCTCGCCGCCGGCCGCGACACCACCCTGTTCATGGCGGTGCACGCCGCCCTG
>NZ_JADZGH010000119.1:0-2221 GCF_015865005.1 Rhodococcus sp. CX | reverse complement strand
CTCCCACCCTCCCGGAACTCGTTCTCGCCGGGTCCCTCTCGAAACGAGCCGATGTTCTCGTGATCGGACTCACGTCCGGAGACGACGGTCCCGAGGCGCTGCTCGGCGGCGTCGTCGACGAAGCCGTGCTCGGCGAGGTGCTCGACGCCGTGACCGCGGTCGGCGCGACCGGCAAGTCCGAGGAACTGACCCGGGTCCCCGCCCCGGCGGCGCTGCCGGTGACGAGCGTGCTGGCAGTCGGTCTCGGTGCCGCCGACAAGATCGACGCCGAGCAGGTGCGACGCGCCGCCGGCTCCGCGGCACGGGCCCTGAACGGTGCCTCGGTCGTCGCGACGACGCTGTCCGAGGTGGATCTCGGTGCGGCCGTCGAAGGCTTCGCCCTCGGCGCGTACACGTTCACCGAGTTCCGCTCCGCGAAGTCCGCGCCGGGCGACGACGCGCGCCCGCCGGCCCGAATCGAGTTCCTGGTGGCCTCGCCCCGTGCCCGCGAGACCAAGGCCGCGCTGACCCGGTCGGCCGCGATCGCCGAGGCCGTCGCCACCGCCCGCGAATTCGTCAACACCCCGCCGAGTCACCTGTACCCGGCGGAGTTCGCCGACCGCGCGAAGGCGCTCGGCACCGCGGCGGGCCTGAAGGTCGAGGTGCTCGACGAGAAGGCCCTGGCCAAGCAGGGCTTCGGCGGCATCGTCGGTGTCGGGCAGGGTTCGTCGCGTCCGCCGCGGCTGGTGCGGCTGAGCTACTCGTCGAAGAAGCGCAAGGCCCCGAAGGTCGCGCTGGTCGGCAAGGGCATCACGTTCGACACCGGTGGCATCTCCATCAAGCCCGCCGCGGGCATGGAGAACATGACCTCCGACATGGGCGGTGCGGCCGCGGTGATCGCGACCGTCGTGCTCGCCGCGAAGCTCGGTGTGGCCGCGGACGTCACCGCGACCGTCCCGATGGCCGAGAACATGCCGTCGTCGACGGCGCAGCGTCCCGGGGACGTGCTCACCCAGTACGGCGGAACGACGGTCGAGGTGATCAACACCGACGCGGAAGGTCGCCTGATCCTGGCCGACGCGATCGTGCGTGCCTGCGAGGACGAGCCCGACTACCTGATCGACACCGCCACGCTGACCGGCGCGCAGATGGTAGCGCTGGGCACCCGCACCCCGGGTGTGATGGGCACCGACGAGTTCCGTGACCGGGTCGCGGAGCTGTCGCGGTCCGTCGGGGAGAACGGCTGGGCCATGCCGCTGCCGGCGGAGCTGCGCGCCGACCTCAACTCGCGGGTCGCGGACCTGGCGAACGTCACCCCGCACCGGTGGGGCGGGATGCTGGCGGCCGCGATCTTCCTGAAGGAATTCGTCCCCGAGGGTGTGCAGTGGGCGCATCTGGACGTGGCGGGTCCGGCGTTCAACACCGGCGGTCCGTTCGGCTACATCGGCAAGGGCGGGACCGGTGTGCCGGTGCGCACGATGTTCGCGGTCATCGAGGACATCGCAGCCAACGGCTGACCTCAGGCGTGCCTTCCGGGTGCCTTCGAGTGCCCGGAAGGCACGCCCGGTGCAACGTGACGTGCCCCTCGCCGTACACCCGGAAGTGATCAGTGCAAGGATGGTCGAGGCCATGCCTGCCGGGTGTGGACCGTACGCACCAACGAAGTACCCGCGCGAGTCTTCGGGCTCGAGCACAATAGTCAACGACCACACAATGGTCGGACGACCACGAGTCGGTACAACTCAACACACACGAAACAACCGTCGAGGAGTCAACAGACATGGCCTTCTCCGTCCAGATGCCAGCGCTTGGTGAGAGCGTCACCGAGGGAACTGTCACGCGATGGCTCAAGCAGGAAGGAGACACGGTCGAAGTCGACGAGCCCCTGCTCGAAGTCTCCACGGACAAGGTCGACACCGAAATCCCGTCCCCCGCTGCCGGTGTCCTGGTGAGGATCGTCGCCCAGGAGGACGACACCGTCGAGATCGGTGGCGAGCTCGCCGTCATCGGTGAGGCCGGCGAGGCCTCTGCTCCTGCCGCCGCCCAGGCTCCGGCCGCGGCCGAACCCGCCGCTCCGGCTCCGGCTGCGGCCGAACCTGCCGCTCCGGCTCCGGCCGCCGAGGCCCCCGCCGCTGCCGCTCCCGCACCCGCCCAGGGCGGCGCCGCGAACGGCACCCCGGTCACCATGCCCGCACTCGGCGAATCCGTCACCGAAGGCACCGTCACCCGCTGGCTCAAGGCC
>NZ_JADZGH010000118.1:20241-30724 GCF_015865005.1 Rhodococcus sp. CX | reverse complement strand
ACCTCCATCAGAATTGCGGCTCGCTCCGAGCGCAACCCGGTCGCGGGTGCCTCCACGACATGTCCGCCAGGTTGCTCGAATGTCACCCCAAGGCCCGCGACTGTTGCCAACGTGCCCTGCACACTGTCGTCCAGTGCGACGGCAATCGACAGGGCGTGAATGTCCGCCGGGATCTTCGTCAGGTCCAGTGCGATCCGATCGGCTCCGATCAGTCGAACGGCGCCTTCCGGGGATTTCGGCTGGTTGTAGAAGATGAAGTCGTCGTCGTTCCGCACACGCTGGTTCGGCGTGAGTTGAAAAGCCATCAAGTCGACCGTGCCCTGACGGGCGCCGGAAACCGACAATGTTGCGGCGCCGTCGTGGATTCCGGTGTTGGCGCCGGGTTGGAGTGCAGGCATGACGTGTGCGGCCTGGCGGCCGGCTCCTTCCATACAGATGAGTGCGGGCAGCCGGGGGAGCCGGCTGTCCGCACGTCGAACCGGTCAGGCGTTGACAGCGACGGTCTCCGGCTGCGGATCCTCGTCCGCATCGGTGCCGTCGTCGGGATTGTTCTTGTTCCGGATGATGCTGGTGACCAGTGCCGCGAGGATCAGGAACACGCCGGTCAGGCCCGTGACGATCTCGCTGACATGGTGGCCGATCGAGTAGAACAGGATCAGCGCCAGCGCACCGATCGCCCAGTGGGCGCCGTGCTCCAGGTACACGTACTCGGCGAGGGTGCCCTTGCGGACGAGGTACACGGTGATCGAGCGAACGAACATCGCGCCGATGAAGCCGAGGCCGAGGGCGATGATGATCGGGTCGGAGGTAACCGCGAACGCACCGATGACCCCGTCGAACGAGAAGGATGCGTCGAGGACTTCGAGGTAGAGGAACAAGAAGAAGCCGGCCTTGCCGGTGGCTTTCGCGAGATCCGTCGGACCGTTGGAGGCGCTTTCGCCATCCTCGTCGACGTTGAACAGCTCACCGAGCCCATTGACGAGGATGTAGGTGATCATGCCGAGGATACCCGCGATCAGCACGGTCGAAGACTTGCCGTCAGGAGCGATGAACGCTGCGGTGAGGACGAGAATGCCACTAGCAACGACGACGGCGAGCTGATCGAGCTTGCCGATGCGCTCCAGGGGACGCTCGAGCCAGGACAACCAGGTGATTTCCTTCTCCTCGAAGAGGAAGCCGAGGAACAGCATCAACAGGAACATTCCACCGAACGCGGCAATTTGCGGGTGAGCATCGGTGATGAGCGTTTCGTAACTGGGGCTTCCGTCGGGGAAGTATGCGGCGCCGTCGGCCGGCGGATTCAAGGCGAGGTCCAGCGCCTCGATGGGCCCGAGGCCCGACGCGGCCCACACGATGGCCAGCGGGAACACGAGGCGCATGCCGAAGACGGCGATGAGGATGCCGATGGTGAGGAAGATCTTCTGCCAGAACTCGCTCATCCGCTGTAGCACAGTCGCGTTGATGACCGCGTTGTCGAACGACAGGGAGACTTCGAGTACGCCGAGGATGGCTGCGAGGAGAAGTGCTTCAGGCCCGCCGTAGAGAAATGCGACGACTAGGGCAACAACGGTGACGGCGAACGATGCGCCGAATATGCGCATAACCACGGACGTGGCCTTTCTCGATGGTGTGAGGGAGAGCTGCGGGGTGCCCGCACTTGATGCAGGCACCCCGCTCTACCGTCCGCGGACGGAATCTGACGAAATCAGGCGACGTTGACGCCGTAATCCAGCGCGATGCCTCGGAGACCGGACGCATAGCCCTGACCCACAGCGCGGAACTTCCACTCGTTGTTGTGTCGGTAAACCTCGCCGAAGATCATCGCGGTCTCGGTGGAGGCGTCCTCCGTCAGGTCGTAGCGGGCCAGCTCGACCCCGGTGACGCGATCAACGATCCGGATGTATGCATTGCGAACGTGACCGAACGACTGATTGCGCACGTCGGCGTCGTAGATCGAGACGGCAAAGAAGATGTTTGTGACCGTCGGGGGAAGAGCAACGAGATCCACGTTGATGGACTCGTCGTCACCGTCACCGTCGCCAGTGAGGTTGTCGCCGGTGTGCTCAACGGTGCCGTCGGGGGACGAAAGATTGCCGTAGAAGACGAAGTGCTTGTCGGAGAGGACCTTGTAGTTCGATCCGGTGATCAGAGCAGACGCATCGAGGTCATAGGGCGCACCGGTAGTGGTGCGCTCGTCCCAGCCGAGCCCGACCGTGATGGCGGTGAGGTTGTCTGTGGCCTTGGAGAGGGAGACGTTGCCGCCTTTGGCGAGTGAGACGCTCATGCGAGTCCTTTCGAGATGCTGCACAGTAGGGAGGCGGAGTCGGTCCTGCTCCTGAGTGCATTACTGGTGTCGACCGACAGTTTGGCCAGTACGGGATAGTAGGACGAGTCAGGGACGAAGCGCCCGCTGGTTCGTATGGAGCGCAACAGAGCCGGCCTCTGGGCTCGTGTTGATGGGTATCAACCACGTCGTACGGGTGGAACTCCTTCTGCAGCTGCAACTTCGAAATTGGGCACAACGGAACCGTTGCACCGTGCGCTACTACCGCCAGCCCCCGACAGACTGATGAGCGACAACATAGCAGGTGCAACTATTTGTTCGGAAGTGACCTCTTGCCCGGTATCTGAACGAGTTTCTGTTACCAGTGGTACCGGAGTTGCGGATCGAGGACCTTGGTGTGATGAAACAATCCGCGGCGGCGCTGGCGATGTCATCCATGTCCTGAGCAAAAGAGCGTTTCGGCACCTGATGGCCTACTAGTCCTCGATTCTCGAGGCCCATATGTCGTCAGTTCGGCTGCTGGTCGCTCTAGGTCGGACGTCCGGGCCCGATGGTCGCCTCGCTCCGGCTGAAGCAGTGGGCAGGGACGGTGACGGAACGGGTGTAGATGATCCAGATCACTGTTACTGCGGCGCAGTGAGCCGCCGTCGGTGTGAGGACCACTTCAGCGCCACATGCTTCACACGGTATCGGCGTTTGTGAGGTATGCGGCGCGGTCTCACGCCGTGGGTCCATGCGGCCGCGATCTTGTCACCCCTCGCCAATAGAATCAGCACCCATGACAGATGTCCTCCGTCCAGCCAGCGTCGAGAATCCCCACATTGTGGACTTGTTCGCCGGTCCTGGCGGGCTGGATGTGGCTGCTACCTGGCTCGGGGTGCCCACCGTAGGCATCGAATGGGACGTGAATGCGTGCGCGACTCGTCACGCGGCGGGCCTGGAGACACTGCAAAGTGACGTGCGTGCCTTTGGGCCCGACGACTTCCCCGAGGCGAACGTCCTTGCAGGTGGCCCGCCATGCCAGACCTACACGGTCGCTGGAACGGGCGCTGGTCGCGTGGCGCTTGAACGCGTACTTGGGTTGGTCAAGT
Source organism: Rhodococcus sp. CX (assembly GCF_015865005.1). Lineage (NCBI taxonomy): Bacteria > Bacillati > Actinomycetota > Actinomycetes > Mycobacteriales > Nocardiaceae > Rhodococcus > Rhodococcus sp. CX. Next base: position 27,349 of record NZ_JADZGH010000118.1, on the reverse strand, counting down.
CGATGAGCGTGGGAGAACACGTCGACGACCAGTTGGCTCGGTTCGATGATGAACGCACCGGTCTGGTTCTCGAGCCGCTTCGTTGGGCTCTACAGGCGCATCGTGCCGGCAAGCCGTACGAGGCGATCGTGTTGGAGCAGGTTCCCGCTGTGCTGCCTGTGTGGGTCGCCATGGGAGAAGTGCTCGAAGGGCTCGGCTACAGCGTTGCCATTGGGGTCTTGAGGACGGAAGAGTTCGGCGTTCCACAAACGCGTCGTCGCGCGATCTTACTGGCCGGCTACGGACGTGACGTTCGTTTGCCTGAGCCGACACACCGGCCTTACAGAAAGGGTGTCGCTCGAGAGGTGGGCTGTGCCGACCTGAAGCCATGGAACACCATGGGCGACGCGTTGTCAGGTACGAGAAAGTACGGATTCTCGGTCGTCTCAAACTACGGGACGGGGGGCGATCCGAAGGCGCGAGGACGGCGCACTTCGGCTGAGCCTGCATTCACAGTGACAGGAAAAGTCTCGAGGAATCGTGTTGTAGACGCACGCGGCGCCGAAGTCGACCGATTCACTGCGGCAGAGGCAGGTCGCCTGCAGACATTTCCTGCCGACTTTCCCTGGAGCGGTGGCGACGTGGCGCAACAGATCGGGAACGCGATTCCACCGCGTCTGGGTGTGCATATTCTGGCGTCTGCCCTGGGGCTACTGTACAAGGTCGACGAGGCGTTTCTCAGAAGCGTCGTACAGGCCCGTTGGTCCAACTCGACGCTTCCTCGCGCGGCAGTTGGTCGCTGACCAACTCCATCGACCGGTTCCTTCACGGTGCGGCGTAACGGATCCAGCGTGCTGCACATATGTCCTAGCAAGGATGTCGGAACCGACAAGTATGGTTCGACAGCTGACTAGTGAGAGTGCGACACAGGATGGGCATGGCAGACGACTGGAAGTTCGACGTCCCTACAACCGGCACGAAGCACCTGCCCCCTGATGCCAGGTACATGGAGGCGCTCAGTAGCCAGGGGTACGGATTCGAGGTTGCGATCGCCGACCTGGTCGACAACTCAATCGACGCGGGCGCGAAAGACGTGGTCATCCACTTCCTTCGTGACGGTGACCAACTGGTCAGCCTCCTCATCATCGATGACGGAGAAGGTATGACCGACGACGGTCTCGATATCGCAATGACTGTCGGTGGGCAGAAGCACTACAATCGGCAAGCTCTCGGCATGTTCGGTACCGGCCTCAAGTCTGCGTCTCTGAGCCACGCGTCTGCCGTTACCGTCGTAAGCAAGACGAAGAAGACCCGCCCCTCGGGTCGGCGATGGCTCATGGAGCGCGCGCTCTCCAGCTTCCAATGCGACATCGTCGATCCCCATTATGCGCAGACTCTCATCGATCGTTACTACCAGTGCCCGATCACCTGGCAAGGCACGGTCATTCGCTGGGATGGGGTAAAGAACTTCCCGCAGCGTGGAGGGAGCGGACAGACCGATCGCTACCTGCATCGGACGATCAACAAGCTCGGACTCCACCTCGGCCTGTATCTCCACCGGTTCCTCGCTCGAGAAGATTTCAATATCACCATTGCGGTCGAGGATGTTTCGACCGGCACGGAATACATGAACTTCGGTGTCGTCCCGCTCGATCCATTCGGTTACCCGGTTTCCGGACATCCTGATTACCCGCGCCAATTTGTCGCAGACGTACCGTCGGTGGGGCAACTCGGACTGGACGCACACATCTGGGTCCCGAAATCCAATCTCGACGAATACCGAGCCGTCGGGTCCGTCATCGACCGTCAAGGCTTCTATTTCTATCGTCACAACCGCCTGGTGCAGGCAGGTGGTTGGAACAACTTCCGGCAACCGGAACAGCACCTGTCCTTGGCTCGCGTCGCGGTTGACTTGCCTTCGGGTTCGGAGAAGGTCTTCCGCCTCACCGTCAAGAAGGAGGGCGTGGAGATGTCGCCCGAGGTGGTGTCGGCGTTGGAAGAGGCCGTTGACGATCAAGGACGCCTTTTCACTCAATACCTTGTCGACGCAGACACGACCTACCGTGAGGCCCGTAAGAGGTCCGGAACTGTTCGAAAGCAGGTCATCCCGGCCGGCAAGGGAATCGACGCATCGGTGCGAGAGACCATCGAGGACGAGCTGCCGATCCTTCCCGGCGAGGATCCGATCTCGGTGCGATGGACAAAGCTGGAGACGGATGTCTTCTTCGAGGTGGACCGAGACGGCCGTTCGATCAACCTGAACCAGCATTATCGAGCCGCGATCCTCGGAGGGCGACGCGGAACGCTCAACGATGCGCAGGTCGTCAAGTCACTCATGTATCTGATGCTTCATCAGGTCTTCGAGAAGGAGTACAGCGGGCCTCGCGAGAAAGACAACCTGCAACTGTGGCAATCGGTATTGGTCTCCGCAGCCCGCGCCGAACTGGAGCGTATGACCGACGATGATTGATCGCGCGGTCCTCAAATGGTCTACCGTCGAGTACTACCTCGGTGAAGCGCTTGCAGCGAGCTATCGATTGTCTCACGAGCACCGCGGTCCGTTGGTTTGCTATGAAGTGGACGGCAACGCTCGTGAAATCGCGCTGTTTGTCGAACTAGACAAGAATCAAAAGCCGCCTCGGTCAAGAATGCCTGCCATCGCGATCGACGAGGTAAGACATCACGACAGACGCATGGCCCGAATTCGAACAACGGCGCCGGTGTTGATGCGCGACTTCCATGATCTCGCACTTTCCGTTGCGGATAGGATTGTTCGAAACGATTGCTCTCTCGACACGGCATATCGCGAGACCTTGCAGGCGTGGAATGCCCTGCTTGACCAACATCGAGTGGTGGGAGCTCAACGCTCTCTCGGTTTGCACGGCGAACTGGCAATGCTGTGGGCGCTCGCCATGCAGTACGGATGGGAGACCGCGCTCGAATCCTGGACCGGACCAGTAGCTGAAGAGCACGACTTCGCCTTCTCGGCGTTCGACATCGAGGTGAAGACGACATCATCCGAGCGACGTCGCCATTCGATCAATGGTCTTGACCAGCTCATCGAATCTATGGATCGCCCATTGTGGTTCGTGTCGATCAGATTGACCCGTGGGGGAGCAGGTGGACGTACCCTCTCCGAATCGATTGATGCAGTACAGAAGGCTGCGATGTCGGAACTGCCCAAGCTCGGTGCACGGGTGACAAAGATGCTGGAGAGATTTCGACTTGAAGCAGATGCGCAGACCGACGAGCGCTGGACATTGCGCGACGCCCCACTTGTCTTGTCAGCAGCAGCCGTGCCGAAATTGCAGCTGGACGTCGGATCCGAATCCCTGAGCGACCGGATCCATTCCGTGAGATACGAGGTCGATCTTACGGGGTTGGCGCAAGCGCAGAACTATCCATTTGATATCTCAGAACTCCAACTTCCCTGACCAATAGGAACATAAATGACCGATATGGGTGCCCTTAGAGTTGCATTGCACAGCGCAGCGTTGACTGATATGGCGGCCAGTAAGCCCAAGAAGTTGCAGCGCGCTCTCGACTATCAGGCCGAGGATATGGAGCCCGCGGCAGGAAGTCTGACTGCTGAGTCGGACTTCCGGGACGCATTGAGCTCTGCTTCGTCGACGGATCAATTAGTTGAACTGTGGCGTCGTCAGCTCACGAAGTGGGACTTCGCACTCCAACCTATTTGGTCGTCGTCGCAACCCCGCACCGAAGAGCGCCGGGCCGATGTGTACAAACTGCTGGGCATTGACGAGAGCACGATCAAACTCCTCGACAGTCTCATCCCGGTGTCCAAAGCTGTTCCGCCGGTAGTTATCAGTGACAAGTTTGTTCCGTGGTACACACCGGAATCTCAACAGGGGCGCTCGTGGTATTGGCCTGCGTATCGCAAACTCCTCGAAGGGAAGAAAGGTTGGCCGGAGGAGGCGGTTTCTAGTCTGGATATCGCGTCCGACCAGGTTGTCGAACGTTTGGCTGACCCCACTCGCGTGGAGGCATACCAATCGAAGGGGTTGGTGGTCGGCTATGTGCAGTCCGGAAAGACTGCGAACTTCACCGGCGTCATTGCCAAGTCGATCGATGCCGGATATAGGTTGGTGATCGTTCTCGGCGGAACGCTGAATCTCCTTCGGGCGCAGACGCAGCGACGCATCGATATGGAGCTTGTGGGTAGAGAGAACATTGTACGCGGGGGGAGTGAGTTCGAATCGGACTACGCAGACGATCCCGCTTGGAGTCAGCGCAAGTTCCTCGAGTTCGGCGACCTTCCTTCTGCCCTTGGAGGGTTCGACATCGTCCGTATGACTACGAGGGACAACGACTACAAGAGCTTGCTTCATGGCATTGTGGCGCTCGAGTTCGAAAAGCAGGAACCCGCCCTTCCTCTGTATGATCCGCGTAACCTTCACAGATCGTCCGCGCGGCTCATGGTTGTCAAGAAGAACAAGACGGTTCTGGGAAAGCTCGTCAAGGACCTCAATAAGATCAAGACGCCGTTGTCGGAGATCCCCGTTCTCATCATCGACGACGAATCAGATGAAGCATCGCTAAACACGACAGACCTCAACAAACCAAATGCTGAGCGCACGGCAATCAATCAGAAGATCTCTGATCTGTTGAAAATGCTCCCGCGTGCACAATATGTGGGCTACACGGCTACGCCGTTCGCCAATGTGTTCGTCGATCCGAGTGATGCAGAGGATATCTTCCCCAAGGACTTTATCGTCTCGCTGTCGAGGCCTTACGGCTACATGGGTGCGCGCGACTTCCATGACCTGGACTCGGATGTGCCGCTCAATGAGCGTACATTCGCCAATTCCAACGAGAAAGCGCACATTCGGGATATTTCCGTAGTCGATGACGATGACGACACGTGTCTGCAGAAGGCCCTCGACATGTTCGTTCTCACTGCGGCAATGAAGCTGTACCGCGAGGACAAAGGCGATTTAGGTGAGCGCTTCTACCAGCATCACACTATGTTGGTTCACGAATCCGGTTGGACTGCTGATCACAAGGAGCTCCTGGGCCGGGTAACGAAACTGTGGTTCAATGCCGGATATTTGAGCGCCAATGGACACTCGCGGCTCCGCAGCTTATTTGATTCCGACGTTGCCCCGGTGTCCGAGGTGCGAGCGGAGGGCTATGCCGTACCGGGTTCGTATGAGGAACTCATGCCGTACGTCGGTCCAGCAACTTTTCGCATCGGTGGTGATGACAAACCTATCATCGTCGTCAACGGCGACCAGGACATCGAAACCGGCGAGGCTGACTTCGACAAGCGGTCGATTTGGAAGATCCTTATCGGTGGCCAGAAGCTGTCGCGCGGATTTACCGTGGAAGGGCTTACGGTTACGTACTTCCGGCGCCGTGCAGGCAACGCTTCAAGTTTGATGCAGATGGGCCGTTGGTTCGGCTTCCGCGATGGTTACCGTGACTTGGTCAGGCTCTTCATCGGCCGCGGAGAGAAGGTGGGAAAGAAGGAGATCGACCTCTACGAGGCGTTCGAGGCGATCTGCCTCGATGAGGAGAGCTTCCGCAAGGAGCTCGCCCAGTACTCCGAGATGGTAGACGGCGTTCCGCAGATCACCCCAGCACAGGTGCCGCCCCTGGTATCGCAACACCTTCCATGGCTGAAGCCGACGAGTCCCAACAAGATGTACAACGCGCGACTCGTTGAGATCGCAACACCCGGCGACTGGGTGGAGCCGACGGCATACCCAACAGCGGTCGCGGATCTGAAGTACAACACTCAGCTTTGGCTTCCTGTCCTGGAGGAACTCTCCGAGCTTCCACGACGGTTCGAGTATCAGTTCGAGCACGGTGTACGCCACAAGTTCGATGCCTTCACCGGCATGATCTCGCCAGAAAGCTTTCTGGAGCTCGCTTCGAATCTCAAGTGGCGCGCTGCATCCCAATTCGCACCACATCTCGCATACCTTCGGCAGATCAGTGGAGGCAAGCACGCTCAGGTCGACGACTGGGTTGTGCTCGCGCCACAGCTCGGATTGTCGAATGGGACGAAAAGGTCCGACACAGCGCGTGGACTTCAGATCGGGAACCGTGACCAACCGCTTTCCTGGTTCCAACGTAGCCGGCGCAGGGACCCTCTCTTCGGTGCGATCAGTGACCCAAAGCACCGTGCTGTTCCACTACGGATCGCCGGAGGTTTGACCAGCGGTGGCAATGCCGAGACGGAGGCCTTTGCGGGGTCTCGTCGTGGTGTCATTGTGGTGTACCCGATTGTCGAACCTGACAACCAGCACGCGATCGGAGATGACGGACGGATCGATCCAGGCAAGCTCGTCGTCGCGTTCGCGTTCGTTGCGCCGGCGTCAGCGCGCACTGGCGACGGCAGGATTATCAGGTTCACGACCATCGACTCGTCGCGGGAAGGTACGCCGATTATCAACGTGAAGAACACGTAGCAGGAGGATGGTGTCGTGCTCGGGCATGGGCCTACTTGGTCGGGCACGGCGACCTCTCGTTCGTAGTGGCCTTCGGAACATAGGCGCGCGGCCGGTCGCCAGCCACAAGAATTCGCGTTCTCAGTTCGGGATCCACTCCTGCAGTAGTGCGGCTGGCTCGAACTTGCGGGCGCGTCTCTGTCACCGATTCACCCACGTTGGTCCGCGAGCTGCGCCGGTTTGTATCTGCTGCCTCTGTGCACTTCGGTACCGAGGAGCGAGGTGCCAGAGTGGATGTACGACCCGCGCGGTTCGCTGGAGTACCGAGTACACACCCGGGAGATTGACGGTGCTGGCGACCGCGACGGAAGCCCGGGTCTTTGCGGTAATCGGCGTGCAGGCGGTCCGCGAGGTCTCGGATCTGTTCGGTTTGGCGCTCGACGGCAACAACAGATTTGCGCAGCTCGAGCGCGATGGGCACCGGCGTACCTTCGTCTATCTTGACCATCCGTCGAGTGGTGGCAAGAAGAAGCGTTTCGCCACGGCCTTGACGCGTGAACAGCTCGACCGAGTGCTCGACCACCTCGCGCATCGAAGAGTTCGACCCCAGGAGTTGCGCCCTTCCTGATGCAGGTGCCACACGTCGCGCGCTTCACAGCGCGCGATCCAGAATCACCGCGCGTGCCGCATCCGGAACATCCGCTTCGCAATCTTCA
>NZ_JADZGH010000118.1:8214-20231 GCF_015865005.1 Rhodococcus sp. CX | reverse complement strand
CCGCGAGAAGCGCGAACGACTCCTGGCGCAGGGCAAGGACGCGTATCCCGTCGTCGTGCCCCGCACCCACACTCTCGCGGAGATCCGTGCGAAGTACCCCGATCTCGAACCCGACAGCACCACCGGCGAGCAGGTCGGTGTCGCCGGCCGGGTGATGTTCTTCCGCAACACAGGCAAGTTGTGCTTCGCGACCCTGCAGGAGGGTGACGGCACGCAGTTGCAGGTCATGCTGAGCCTGGCCGGTGTCGGCGAGGAGTCGCTGGCCGCCTGGAAGGCCGACGTGGACCTGGGCGACTTCGTGTTCGTGCACGGTGAGGTCATCAGCTCCCGTCGCGGTGAGCTGAGCGTCATGGCCGACACCTGGCAGATGGCTGCGAAGTCGCTGCGCCCGATGCCTGTCGCCCACAAGGAGATGAGCGAGGAGTCGCGGGTCCGGCAGCGGTACGTCGACCTGATCGTGCGCCCGGAGGCGCGGGCGAACGCGCGGATGCGTGTCGCGGTGGTGCGGGAACTGCGCAATGCGCTCGAACGTCGCGGATTCCTCGAGGTCGAGACCCCGATGCTGCAGACGCTGCACGGCGGTGCCGCCGCGCGACCGTTCGTCACCCATTCGAACGCCCTCGACATCGATCTGTACCTGCGCATCGCACCGGAGTTGTTCCTCAAGCGTTGCGTCGTCGGTGGAATCGACAAGGTCTTCGAGATCAACCGGAATTTCCGCAACGAGGGCGCGGACTCGACGCATTCACCGGAATTTTCGATGCTCGAAACGTACGAGGCATACGGAACGTACGACGATTCGGCGCGCATGATCCGCGAGATCATTCAGGAGGTCGCATTCGCGGTCTTCGGCTCGTACGTGGTAACCCTTGCCGACGGAACCGAGTACGACCTCGGTGGCGAATGGAAGACCCTCGAGATGTATCCGTCGTTGTCCGAGGCGATCGGCACCGATGTGACGCCGGACACCACGGTCGAGGAATTGCTGGCGCTTGCGGAGCGGGTGGGGCTCGAGGTCCCGAAGGACAAGGGATACGGCCACGGCAAGCTCGTGGAGGAATTGTGGGAGCACATGTGCGGCGATCAGCTGTACCAGCCCACGTTCGTCCGTGACTTCCCGGTCGAGACGTCACCGCTGACGCGCGATCATCGCAGCATTCCCGGTGTGACCGAGAAGTGGGATCTGTATGTGCGCGGATTCGAACTGGCAACCGGATATTCGGAACTCGTGGACCCGGTGATCCAGCGCGAGCGTTTCGTCGATCAGGCGCGTCTGGCAGCGGCGGGTGACGACGAGGCCATGGTTCTGGACGAAGATTTCCTCGCCGCAATGGAACAGGGTATGCCGCCCACCACCGGTACGGGTATGGGAATCGATCGGTTGCTCATGGCACTCACCGGACTCGGAATCAGGGAAACCATCCTGTTTCCAATTGTTCGTCCGTCCGCTCGCTAATTCCGCACCCCGACCGGAATCGGTATTGCCCTTGTGAAATTCGCATGTACTCTTGTGCCCGTACCCGGGGGGCTGGGCGTTTCATTCGAGAGGATTTGCGGCACATGGCGAAGAAGGTCACCGTCACGCTGATCGACGATGTGGATCAGGAATCGGCGGCAGACGAGACCGTGGAATTCGGGATCGACGGGGTCACCTACGAGATCGATCTGTCCGACGAAAATGCCGCGAAACTGCGCGAGCAATTGGAATTCTGGGTCGAGCACGCCCGGAAGGTCGGCGGCCGGAAGCGTCCGAAGACGGTTCCGGCAGCACCGGCCGGGCGGAAGTCCTCCCGGACGGCCACCCCGAATCGGGAGAAGAGCGCCGTCATTCGGGAATGGGCCCGCGAGAACGACTACGCAGTTTCGGCACGCGGACGTATCTCCGCGGAAATTGTCGAGGCCTACAACGAAGCCCACGCATAGGCAGCTGTAGGACCGAAGACGGACGAACGAGGCGTCACCCGGAATTACCCGGGTGACGCCTCGCCGCTTCTGCCGTCCGAATCCCCCGAGTTAGGACATTACCGACGGGTAGATAGATGCTCGGCTTCGTGACCTGCATGTTCGCCAGTCCTGTCGGGTGGATCGGGGTACTAATCAGGTAGCGTCCCGTCGGTGACATACGTGCGGAAGGTGCGGACCGCATCGGGAGCGGTCGCGGTTCAGGTCGCCCGCAAGAACCGCGGCCGGGTCGAGATCATCGAACACGTCGGGTCGGCGCACACCGATGCCGAACTCGGTGTGCTGCTCGCCCGAGCCCGCCGCATCGCCGACGGCGAGCAGGGCGTACTCGACCTCGAGGTCTCCACCCGCATCGCCCGGGTCGACGAGGTCGCCGACTGGCGCCCCGAACCCGAGCGCCCGGCCGCCGCGACGGTGGCGCCGGCCGGACGCACACTCGGCACGAGTTCGCGGTTGCTCTACGACGTGCTCGCCGCCGTCTACGACCGACTCGGATTCGACGAGGTGGGCGACACCGTGTTCCGAGATCTGGTCATCGCCCGGATCGTCGAGGACTCGTGCGGAGTCGGCTTTCGAGGTGGGTTCGACGATCCGGGCGATGACCAGATCTCGGAACACGGTGTCGCCCACCTCGAAAGCCGACTCCGCACGAGTCCTCGACGATCTCGGTGCAGATACATTCTCGTACAAAACAATCCAACGACATCTCGCCACGGCGGTCACTCGCGACTACCGCAGCATCGTCGCGACGCGATGCTTCGCCCGTGCCGTTACCAGCGGGGACTTGTCCCTGATTTTGTACGACGTGACGACCTTGTACTTCGAAGCGGAGAAGGAAGATGACCTGCGCAAAGTCGGGTACTCGAAGGAGCGTCGCGTCGATCCACAGATCGTGGTCGGTCTGCTCGTCGATCGCACCGGATTCCCCTTGGAAATTGGATGTTTCGAAGGCAACACCGCCGAGACCACCACCATCGTGCCGATCGTGCGCCAGTTCCAGCAGCGGCACGGTCTGGACGACACCGCGATGGTCGTCGCCGCCGATGCGGGCATGCTGTCGGCATCGAACCTGAAGGATCTCGACGACGCCGGCGTGAAGTTCATCGTCGGCTCCCGTGTCACCAAAGCACCCGGCGATCTCGCCTCGCATTTTCACTGGCACGGCGACCTGTTCACCGACGGGCAGATCATCGACACCATTACCCCACGTCACGGACGCAGCACCGTCAACAACGTGCGTACCAGGGCCGAGCCCGTGTGGGATCCGGCGACGCATCCGAACGGGTGGCGAGCAGTCTGGCAGTACTCACGCAAACGTGCGGTGCGCGATGCCCAGACCCTCAACCTGCAGGAGGCTCGTGCCCGCGCTGTCATCGACGGCACCAAGCCCGCGAAAGCGACCCGCTTCGTCACCGTCACCACGAAGGGCCGGCGCCTGGACACTGCGAGTATCGAACGGGCCCGTTCCCTCATCGGTTTGAAGGGGTATGTTTCGAATCTGCCTGTCTCTGTGATGGATTCACGTGACATCATCGCGAAATATCATGATCTGTGGCATGTGGAGCAGTCGTTTCGGATGTCGAAAACCGATCTGCGAGCTCGACCGATGTTCCATCGCACCCGCGATGCGATCAAGGCACACCTGACCATCGTGTTCGCCGCGCTGGCCGTCGCCCGTGAAGTCCAGGACCGCACCGGCCTGGCGATCGGCAATGTCGTCAAGCAGCTACGGCCCCTGCGGACCTCCACGATCGTCATCAACGGGGCCACCGAGTCGTTCCCGCCGCAGATCCCAGCCGCTCAGCAGAAAATTCTTGCGGATCTCGGCTTCGCGGGGTACTAAAAATGTCCTAAGTCGGGACCGAAGACGGACGAACGAGGCGTCACCCGGAATTACCCGGGTGACGCCTCGCCGCTTCTGCCGTCCGAATCCGGGTGGGTGCTGGGTGAGCGGAGGCGCTCGCGGGCCCCGCGGGGTTGTTCGCTTCAGGCGTAGAGCTTGCGGAAACGTATCGGCGACGTGCAGCGTTAGCACTCGTGACCGGGTTTCGAAGTTCCGCTCAACCGGGTAGAGGGGGAGCGGGCCGAAACCACGGCAACTAGAGTGTCAAGTGGGGTCGTGGAACCTTCGCCGGTTCGACGACGACTCGAGTGCCGGAGCGAAACGCGGCAGTCGGGTCCGGAACAATCCTCGTACCGGATCCGCAGGCCGGAGAGTGTGAGGGAGTGCGATGTTCGAAAGGTTCACCGATCGCGCGCGGCGCGTCGTCGTCCTGGCTCAGGAAGAGGCCAGGATGCTCAACCACAACTACATCGGCACGGAGCACATCCTCCTCGGCCTCATCCACGAGGGTGAGGGCGTGGCCGCGAAGTCGCTCGAGTCGTTGGGGATCTCGCTGGAAGGTGTGCGCAGCCAGGTCGAGGAGATCATCGGCCAGGGGCAGCAGGCTCCGTCCGGGCACATCCCGTTCACGCCCCGTGCCAAGAAGGTCCTGGAGCTGAGCCTGCGTGAGGCGCTGCAGCTCGGGCACAACTACATCGGAACCGAGCACATCCTGCTCGGCCTGATCCGCGAAGGTGAGGGTGTCGCGGCCCAGGTGCTGGTCAAGCTCGGGGCCGACCTCAACCGCGTGCGTCAGCAGGTCATCCAGCTGCTGTCCGGCTACCAGGGCAAGGAACCCCAGGAGACGGGCACGAGCCGCGGCGAGGCCGGCACCCCGTCGACGTCGCTCGTGCTGGATCAGTTCGGCCGCAACCTCACGCAGGCTGCGCTCGAGGGCAAGCTCGATCCGGTCATCGGCCGCGCGAAGGAAATCGAGCGGGTCATGCAGGTCCTGTCCCGCCGCACCAAGAACAACCCGGTGCTCATCGGCGAGCCGGGTGTCGGCAAGACCGCCGTCGTCGAAGGCCTGGCGCAGGCCATCGTCAACGGCGAGGTCCCCGAGACCCTCAAGGACAAGCAGCTCTACACCCTCGACCTCGGTTCGCTGGTCGCCGGTTCCCGCTACCGCGGTGACTTCGAGGAACGCCTGAAGAAGGTCCTCAAGGAGATCAACAGCCGCGGCGACATCATCCTGTTCATCGACGAGCTGCACACGCTGGTCGGTGCGGGTGCCGCCGAGGGCGCGATCGACGCCGCGTCGATCCTCAAGCCGAAGCTGGCCCGCGGTGAGCTGCAGACCATCGGTGCGACCACCCTCGACGAGTACCGCAAGTACATCGAGAAGGACGCCGCCCTGGAGCGTCGTTTCCAGCCGGTGCAGGTCGGTGAGCCCACGGTCGAGCACACCATCGAGATCCTCAAGGGTCTGCGCGACCGGTACGAGGCGCATCACCGCGTCTCGATCACCGACAAGGCGCTCGTTGCCGCCGCGACCCTCGCGGACCGGTACATCAACGACCGCTTCCTGCCGGACAAGGCGATCGACCTGATCGACGAGGCCGGCGCACGGATGCGTATCCGCCGGATGACCGCGCCGCCGGACCTCCGCGAGTTCGACGACCGGATCGCCGACGCCCGTCGCGAGAAGGAATCCGCGATCGACGCGCAGGACTTCGAGAAGGCCGCAAGCCTGCGAGACAAGGAGAAGCAGCTCGTCGCCCAGCGCGCCGAGCGCGAGAAGCAGTGGCGTGCGGGTGACCTCGACGTCATCGCCGAGGTGGATGAAGAGCAGATCGCGGAAGTCCTCGCGAACTGGACCGGTATCCCGGTGTTCAAGCTCACCGAGGAGGAGACCACGCGTCTGCTCCGCATGGAGGACGAGCTGCACAAGCGGATCATCGGCCAGGAGGACGCGGTCCGGGCCGTGGCCCGGGCGATCCGTCGTACCCGTGCCGGCCTGAAGGACCCGAAGCGTCCGTCCGGCTCGTTCATCTTCGCCGGCCCGTCCGGTGTCGGTAAGACCGAGCTGTCCAAGGCGCTCGCGAACTTCCTGTTCGGTGAGGACGACGCGCTCATCCAGATCGACATGGGCGAGTTCCACGACCGCTTCACGGCGTCCCGTCTGTTCGGTGCGCCTCCCGGATACGTGGGCTACGAGGAAGGTGGTCAGCTCACCGAGAAGGTGCGCCGGAAGCCGTTCTCCGTCGTCCTGTTCGACGAGATCGAGAAGGCCCACCAGGAGATCTACAACACGCTCCTGCAGGTCCTCGAGGACGGCCGTCTCACCGACGGTCAGGGTCGCACCGTCGACTTCAAGAACACGGTGCTGATCTTCACCTCGAACCTGGGCACGTCCGACATCTCGAAGGCCGTCGGCCTGGGCTTCTCGGCCGGTTCCGGCGAGGCGTCGAACTACGAGCGGATGAAGAACAAGGTCCACGACGAGCTCAAGAAGCACTTCCGCCCCGAGTTCCTCAACCGCATCGACGACATCATCGTCTTCCACCAGCTGACTCAGGAGCAGATCATCGAGATGGTCGACCTGATGGTCGGCCGGGTCGAGGCGCAGCTGAAGAACAAGGATATGGGCATCGAGCTCACGGAGAAGGCGAAGGCACTGCTCGCCAAGCGGGGCTTCGATCCGGTTTTGGGTGCGCGGCCGCTGCGTCGCACCATCCAGCGCGAGATCGAGGATCAGCTTTCCGAGAAGATCCTGTTCGGCGAGATCGGCCCCGGCCAGATCGTCCTGGTCGATGTCGACGGCTGGGACGGCGAGGGCGCCGGCGAGAACGCGAAGTTCACGTTCACGCCGAGCGAGAAGCCGGCCGAGGTGCCGGACACCCCGGCGGTGGCACTGGCCAAGTCCACTGAGGGTGAGGCGGACGCCGGATAACCGGTTCCGGACACAGGGAGGGGCGGTACCCGTACGGGTACCGCCCCTCTCGTTTGCTCGGAGTCTCAGGTGCGTTCGCGCCGCACCCAGGGCGCGGTGTCGCGTCCGAGCCAGTTCGCGAGGCGTTCGGTGGCCCCGGCGCCCGGGGCGGGCTCGACCGGAGGGCCGAACGGCAGGCCGTCGCGGGGAGACGCCGGCAGGGCGAGTCGCATCACCTCGAGGGCCGCTTCGGCCAGGGGCGGGTCGGCTTCGGCCTCCTGGCCGGTGGCCACGGCGAGATCCCAGCCGTGGACGATCAGCTCGTCGAGTTCGACGAGCACCGCGATCCGGCCGGGGAAGGTGCCCCACGGAGCGGTGACCGGCTTGTAGAGCAGAGCATCGTCGTTCCACACCTGCCAGTAGTGCTCGATGGACCTGTCCAGGAGGGCGGGCCATTCGTCGTCCGCGGCGGTGAGGGATTCCGGGATCGTGCGCGGGTCGCCTCCCGAGCCGACGGCAGCGCTGCGTTCGAGCGTCGACGCGAGGTGCCCGAGGAGGGTGCGGACGTCGAACTCGGGGCACGGCGTCGGGGCCGTCATGTGGTCGGGACCGACGTTCTCGACGATCCGGCGCGCCCGATCGGCGGCGGCACGGACGAGCGGGCGGGGGTCCTGTTGTGGCGTGGTCACGCAGCCCATCCTGCGCCCGCGGTTTCCGGTTCGTGATCGGTTCGGCGGACTACCTGCCGATGCCGGGCATGTGGGCGGTCAGCGTCGACAGCGTGCTCGCCACGATCTCGGTGAGTTCGCCGGGCCGGATGTCGAGCGTGCCGTCGAGCCATCCGCGGACGAGTTCGACGGCGCCGGCCATGACGACAACCGCGCACAACTCCGCCTGGCGGGAATCGAGTCGCGTGCCCACCGCATCGCTCTGCTTCGCGAGTTCGTCCGCCGCGGCCCGGATGAAGGCGCTCTTGCGTTCGGCGAGCGGGGGAGCGTCGGAGATGAGGAATCGTCCCTGCTGGGGGTTGCGTTCGACCGCCCCGACGATCGCTCCGACCGCGGCCCGGGCCTTCTCGTGCAGGTCGTCGGGAGCCGAGGCGATCGCGGCGACGGCGCCCGCGAGCAGTTCGGCGCCGAGCTCGTCGTAGGTGGTGGTCACGAGATCGTTCATGTCGGTGAAGCTCTCGTAGAAGAATCGCGGACCGATTCCGGCGGTGGCCGCGACCTTCCGGACCGTGGCGGCCGACCATCCTTCGGCTGCGACCACCTCGATCACCGCGTTCTCGAGGCGTTTGCGGCGTTCGGCGCGCCGGTCGGCCGGTGCGACGCCGCGGTACGCGCGGTGGGTTTCGGGCTCGGACACATCCGCGAGTCTGTCACACGCGACGTTTCCGGAATCTTCAGATTCCGGAATCAAGTGTTTACGAAATTCGGTATTCCTGCGATAGTCGGTGGCCGAATCCGGACGAGGAGAAACCGTGACGATCGAGGCTCCGCTGCCCACCCGCCCGACGAGCATCCGCCTGTCGACGAGCCGCCTGCACGACCGAGCCGATCGGCTCGCACCGAAACCGATCCTGAGCGAGGGCGCTCCCCGGCTGGCGATGTCGCTCCTCGTCGGCGACTCGGTGCGGCCCACCCGTGCGCAGGCCCGGGCGTTCGCCAGGTTCGCGAACACCTGCGATCCGGTGGCGGACGACCTCGTCGCGGCGATGCGCCGCGACCGCACCCGGATCCGTGCGCAGTTCGAGCAGGCACTCGAGCACGGCATCGAGACCGTGGACGATCCCGCTCCCGAGGTGCAGGCGTTCATCGATGCCCTCGACGACGTGCCGTTCTGGGTCGACTACGACAAGCTGGATCTCGCCGCGCAGGCGATCGCACGGATGCCGGTGAGCACCCTCCTGGCGTTCACCACCGCCATCGCCTTCCCCGCCAGCTACGTCTCGCCGCGCGTCAACGACGTGCTGCTGCGCGGCGGCGACCTCGCGAAGCGCGCCGCGGCACGGATCGTGGAGACGGTCTCGTGGTCGATGGACTGCACGGCACCCGGCGGGATGGAGCGATTCGGGGAGGGGACGAAGAACACCGCCCGGGTGCGCGTCGTCCACGCCTACATCCGCGCCGGGATCGACCGCGTCGACGATTGGAACACCGACACCCACGGCAGGCCCGTCAATCAACTGCACTACTGCGTGACGATGATTCCGATCGCCGGCGTCGCCCTGGCCGTCATGGCCGCCGGGCACTGGTACTCGCGACGCGAACGGGACGCGATCGTGCACCTGTACCGGTACGTCGCGCACACCATGGGGGTCACGGCCGAACTCCAGGTCACCTCGCTGGACGAGCTTCTTCGTCTCATCTGGCTCGCGGTCTGGTCGGAGGTGGATCCCGACGACTCGTCGCGGGCGCTGACCGACGCGGCGCTGAAGGCCGTCCCCCGGATCTACGGTGTCGACGGTCCCGGACCTGCGAACCGCATCAAGAGCTGGGCGTACTACCACTTCCACGCCGACCTGGCCCGCCTGTCACTGGGCTCCGGCTACTCCGACGCCGTGGGAATTCCGCGGCTGAGCCCGATGGCGGCCCTGTATCCGCTGTGGTTCGCGCGCAATCTCGTCCGCGACCGTCTGAGCGTCGCCGTGCCGGGAGGCGCCGCGCGCGCGGCGCGCCGGGGGCACCGCGAGCGCATGCGGGCGGTCGGCGAGGTGAAACAGCGGCTCGACGTCCGGCCGTACGAGCGGGACGGCGCGGTGCACACCGTCGGTGAGCGCGACCGGGAACTGCGAGCGGGCCGGACCCGGTGAACCGTCTGCGGTGAACGCCCCTCGTGAGGCGGGCGAGTCTGCGAGTGTGGTTGGTGAACATGCGACAGCAGAGGCTCGCGAATCCACCACACGAAGGGGAAGATCCTCATGCCCACACGCACCGCACGCACAGCATGGAACGGCGGCCTCCAGGATGGCTCCGGGCAGGTCGAGCTCAGCAGTTCCGGGCGCGGCACGTTCGACGTGTCGTTCCCGAAGCGCGCCGCCGACGACGCCGGCGGTACCACCAGTCCCGAGGAACTCATCGCCGCCGCGCACTCGTCGTGCTACGCGATGCAGTTGTCCGCACTGATCGCCGAGGCCGGGGGAACACCGCAGAGTCTCGAGGTGACCGCCGACGTCTCGCTCGGTCCCGATCCCGCGGGCGGATTCCGGCTCACCGGAATCAATCTGACCGTGCGTGGTGAAGTCGAGGGCCTCGACGCCGCCGGATTCGGCAAGGCCGCCGAGGACGCGAAGGCCGGATGCCCGGTGAGCAAGGCGCTCACGGGAGTCGAGATCACCCTCGACGCGGCGCTGGAGTGAGCCGGCCGAGGGAACATCGCGGCGCCGGTGGCTGTTGCACCGGCACGTGACCTTTGGAGACAACACTGCCCGGATCGAGATCTGGTCCGATATCGCCTGCCCCTGGTGCTACATCGGCAAGCGGCGATTCGCTGCTGCCCTGAGCGAGTTCGAGCACCGAGACCGCGTGTCGGTGACCTGGCGTTCGTACCAGCTGGCCCCGGACACCCCGGCGGGTCTGCGGCGCCCCGAGATCGATGCGCTGGTCGAGATGAAGGGGATGCCGGCCGAGCAGGTGCGGCAGATGTTCGCGCACGTCGCGAACGTCGCGGCACAGGACGGTCTCGACATCGACTTCGCCACCGTGATCGCGGCGAACACCTTCGACGCGCATCGACTGCTGCACCTAGCGGGCGATCGGCGTGACGCGCTGCTCGAGGCGCTGTTCCGCGCGCACTTCGTCGAGGGCGAGGTGGTCGACGACCGCGACACGCTCGTGCGGATCGCCGCGTCGGCCGGGCTGGACCCGGAGGCGGTCCGTGCCGGCCTCGACGGCGACGCAGCCGCCGATGCAGTCCGAGCCGACCTGCACGAAGCCCGCACGCTGGGCGTGACCGGAGTGCCGTTCTTCGTCGCGAATCGCGCCGTGGCCGTCTCGGGAGCTCAACCGAAGGACGTGTTCCTCGCGCTGTTGCAGCGTGCCGTCGACGATGTCGATGCCGCGGAAACGGCCGCCGCCGACGTGACCGGCGTAGCGGGAGACGGCTGCGCAGTGTGAGCCGGGTACGCGGTGTGAGCCGGGCGCCTCACGGTGGCCGTTCAGGACGGCACCGTGAGGTCCGCCATCGCCCGGAGGAGTGTCGCGGTCGCGGCATCGGCCGGGAAGAACGTCTCGATCGCGATCTCGTCGAGGGTCACGTCGAACGGGGATCCGAAGACCGTCGTCGTGTACAGCAGGGACAGGTCCCCGTGCGCGGATTCCACGACGAGCGGCATGGCGAGGTCGTTCGCTGCCGGACCGTCCGCCGCGTCGTGCGCAGGCACCGGGTAGGCGGCCAGTTCGTCGCGCAGCTCGCGTAGCTCCGGTATCGCCGTACGGGACAGCTGGCGGCTCACCCGGCGCAGGACGTGGTCGCGCCACCGGGTGAAGTTGCGAATTCTCGGGGCCAGGCCGTCGGGGTGCAGGGTCGCACGCAGAACGTTGACCGGCGGTTCGAGCAGATGCGGTGCGATGTCCGTGAACATCGACTGCGCGGGCCGATTCGCGGCGAGGAGTTCCCAGCGGACGTCGACCGCCAGCGCCGGGTTGGGTTCGTGTCCGGTGAGAACCGCCTCGACGGCCTCCCGCGCTGCGCCGAGATCGGCGAACGGACGCTCCGGGTACGTCGGGGCGTAGCCGGCGGCGAGGTAGAGCCGGTTCCGCTCGCGTAGCGGAATCTCGAGTTCGTCGGCGAGCTTGTCGAGGACACCCCTCCCGGGTGTCGATCGACCGGTTTCGACGTAGCTGAGATGCCGGGTCGACAGGTCGGCGGCGATCGAGACGTCGAGCTGGGAGCGGCCTCGTCGTTCGCGCCAGGACCGCAGTAGTGGCCCGACCGACTCCGTGCGGATTGCTGACTGTGCGGGCATGACCTCACCCTGCCCGGGTCCGCGCAGCGCTGCAATGACCCCGGAGGTCATCGACGGTCGGCACGGAAGCGGTCCAGGATCGGTGATACCGCACCGAAGCGGCTCGTAACCGAGAGGCAGTGAATGTCATGACCGAAACCACCTCGAAGAGCGAACGATTCGAACTCTCCGACACGATCGAACGGTACGTCCGATTCTGGAATCCGGGCGCCGGCGACGCCCTCACCGCCGAGACGCTCGCCGAGGACGTCGAATACTGCGCCCCCGTCGGAGTGCTGACCGGCCAGGCCGCGCTCGTCGACTTCCGGCGGCAGTTCACCGACCACATGGGCAGC
>NZ_JADZGH010000118.1:2575-8204 GCF_015865005.1 Rhodococcus sp. CX | reverse complement strand
ACGGGGGATTCGTTCGCCGAGGGCACGGATGTGCTCACCGTGGCGGACGACGGCCGGGTCCGGGCGGTGACGGTGTTCCTCGATCGGCCGCCCGCCGGGTTCCATGCGTGAGGGTGGCCCACGAAAAAGGCAGCCGCGCGCGTGAGGACGCGCGCGGCTGTCGTTCGGCTCAGCGGATGTGGGTCAGGACTTCTTGACGTCGAGGACGACCTCGAACTCGAGCAGCGACGCCCCGGTAGCGACCGGCTTCTTGGCTTCACCGGCGTGGGCGGCACGGGCATCGCCGTCACGCCACGCGGCGAACGCCTCCTCGGACTCCCACTGCGTCACCACGAAGTAGCGGGTCTCGCCCGCGGTGGGACGCAGCAGCTGGAAACCCAGGAATCCGGGCGACTTGTCCACGGTGCCCGCGCGATTCGCGAATCGCTTCTCCAGTTCGGGGCCTGCGCCCTCCGGGACCTCGATTGCGTTGATCTTCACGACTGCCATGGCGGCGAGCCTACTCCGCTACCTTGTCGGGTGTGTTGCACGACGAAGGTGGTTCCGGACGACCGATCCTGCTGCTGCACGGGCTGATGGGCAGCGCCCGCACATGGCGGCGGCACGTGCCGTGGCTGCGCGACCACGGGCACGTCCACACCTTCGACGCGGCCGCGCACGGACGACCCGCCCCGGACGAGCTGACCACCGAAGCGTTCGTGGCCGATCTCGCGCGGCACCTCGACGACGCCGGATTCGACGAGCCGCTCGTCGTCATCGGGCATTCGATGGGTGCACTGCACGCCTGGTGCCTGGCCGCCGCACATCCGGACCGGGTGGCGGCTCTCGTTCTCGAGGACATGGCCCCCGACTTCCGTGGCCGCACCGCAGCGGACTGGGCGGCCGTGATCGGCGCCTGGCCGCAGCCGTTTCCCACCGAGGCCGCCGTCCACGACTACTTCGGACCGGTCGCCGGGCAGTACTTCCTCGACTCGTTCGAACGACGCGACGACGGCTGGTACCTGCACGGCGACGTCGCGACCTTCCGCGACATCTCCGAGGAATGGGGCACCCGGCACTTCTGGGACGAGTGGCGGGCGGTCGCGGTGCCGACGCTGCTCATCGAGGGCGAATACACCATCACACCCGAAGGCCAGATGCTGCGGATGGCCGACGAACGCCCCGGAACGGCCTACGTGCGGATCGCCGGAGCGGGGCACCTCGTCCACGACGACAAGCCGGAGGACTACCGCGCGGCCGTCGAAGGATTCCTCGCCGGGCTCGGCTGACCGTCGGCCCCTTCACCCGCGAGCGCGAAGCGCCCGTCGTTCGTCTGCTCGACGAGTCCGTCGACGAGCAGCGAATGCAACGCGCGGTCGCGCTGGCCCGGGTCGACGAGCCACACGACGTCGAGCGCCGCCCGCTCCACCGGGCCCTCGCTCTCCCGCAGTACCGCCATCAACTTGCCGCGCACCTGCCGGTCGGTCCCGGCGAACTTCTGCACCTTCTTCGGCGGGCCGTCGTGGGCGGGACTGCCGGCCTCGCGCCAGGCGCAACTCGGCAGCGGACAGCGTCCGCATTCGGGGGAGCGGGCGGTGCAGACGGTCGCACCGAGTTCCATCAGTGCCGCCGAGAACGTCGCGGCCCGGGATCGGTTGCGCGGCAACAGGATTTCGACGTCGGCGAGGTCGCGGGTGGTCGACGGATTGTCCGGTTCGGCGCGGCCGTGCACGGCCCGCGCGACGACCCGCCGCACATTGGTGTCGACGACCGGCACCCGCTGCCCGTATGCGAAACACGCGACCGCCCGCGCGGTGTACGCGCCGACGCCGGGCAGGCTCAACAGCGTCTCGACGTCCGCCGGGACCATGTCGCCGTGTTCGGCGGCGAGGACCCCGGCACACTCGTGCAGACGCAGCGCGCGCCGCGGGTAGCCGAGCTTGCCCCACGCCCGCAGCACGTCGGCCTGGCTCGACGCCGCCATCAGCGACGGCACCGGCCAACGCTGCACCCACTGCTCCCAGATCGGCGCGACCCGGGCGACGGGTGTCTGCTGGAGCATCACCTCCGACATGAGGATCTGCCAGCCGGTGACCCCTTCGCGTCGCCACGGAAGATCCCGCGCTTCGGCGGTGTACCAGCGCAGCAGTGCGGACGCGTCGAGGGTCGATCTCACAAGATCTCCTATCGGTGTGTCGGAAGATTGTTTCGCGCCGTTGATCACACCGAACGATCAGCGACATCGGGCCAGGTGAATAATGGCCGCATGCCCAATTCGAATCCCATCTCCGCTTGGAAGGCCCTGACCGAGGGTAACGAGCGGTTCGTGTCCGGTGTCCCGCTGCACCCCAGCCAGAGCATCGACCGCCGCACAGAGCTCGTCGGTGGCCAGAATCCGACGGCAGTGCTGTTCGGTTGCGGCGACTCCCGCGTGGCCGCCGAGATCATCTTCGACCAGGGTCTCGGCGACATGTTCGTCGTCCGGACCGCCGGCCACGTGATCGACAGCGCGGTTCTCGGTTCCATCGAGTACGCCGTCGAGATCCTGAACGTGCCGCTCGTCGTGATCCTCGGACACGACAGCTGCGGTGCCGTGAAGGCCACTGTGTCCGCGTTGGACAAGGGCGACGTCCCTCCGGGATTCATCCGCGACGTCGTCGAGCGGGTCACCCCGTCGGTCCTCATGGGCCGGAGCGAGGGGCTGACCCATCCCGACGAGCTCGAGGCACGCCACGTCGTCGAGACCGCCAAGCTCCTGATGCAGCGGTCCCGGATCATCGCTGATCGCGTCGAGGCCGGTCGTTGCGCCATCGTCGGCGTCACCTACACACTCTCCGACGGTCGCGTCAAGCTCCACAAGCACGTCGGCGACATCGGTGTGACGGTCGACTGACGCGACACGCCGACCTCGGTGTGGCCACGGCCCGAACCTGCACCTACCGTGTGAGTCGTGCTTCAACCGAACGGGCCGCTGCCCCCTGAGATCTACTGGCGCCGCCGCGCACTCGCCGTGGGTGTCGGCTTGGTCGTGCTGGCTCTGGTCGTGTGGCTGGTAATGGCACTGACCGGCGGCGGTGACGACCCCGAGCCGGAGAACACCGCCGCCGAGGTCACGTCGACGACGGCGACCACGACGACGTCCGCCGACGCCACCGCCGAGCCGGCCGCAGCCGGATCCGGCGGTGGGTCGTCGACGGGAACGTCGGCGGGAACGTCGGCGTCCGCCACGACCACCTCGAGCACGACCGCGACGCCGGTCGCCGCGGGGCAGTGCCCCGACCAGTCGCTGGCGGTTCGCGTGACCGCGGATCAGCCGAACTATCGCGTCGGCGACGAACCCGCGTTCACCATCGTCATCACCAACATCGGAACCGAGCAGTGCGAACGCGACCTCGGAGCCGGCCTGCAGCAGGTGCTGGTCTACAGCCTCGACGGGGCGACCCGATTCTGGTCGAACACCGACTGCTTCCCCGAGTCGACCGCGGACGTGCGCACGCTGGCTCCGGGTGACCAGGCGGCGTTCTCGGTGAAGTGGTCCGGCACCACGTCGGCGCCCGGCTGCCAGCAGCCGCGCGAACCGGTCGGTCCGGGCGCATACAGCGTCGTCGGCCAGCTCGGTGGGCTGCGCAGCACCCCGGAGCCGTTCAACGTCGCCTGAGCGCAGCGACTCGGTCGCCTGAGGACAGCGTGTTCAGTCGTACGGTCCGTTGATGGACGCCTCCGCGAGGCGTGAGAGTCCTTCGCGGATGTACCGGGCCCAGAGGGCGCCGATGCCGTCGACGGACTGGATGTCCGCGGCGGTCGCCGCGAGCAGTCCCTGCAGGGTCCCGAACGATCCGACCAGCCGATGGATCTGCGCGGTCTGCAGCCGCGGCACCCGGTGCAGGACCCGGTATCCGCGCGGGCTCATCGCGGTGTCGAGAGCCTCGATCGTCCCCGGATATCCGAAGGCGCGGGCCAGGACCGTCAGGTCCAGCAGGTCGACGTCGGTCAGGTGTTCGAGGACCTCGAGGGTGCGTTCGACATCGGCGGACGACGGTGCCTCGGTTCCGGCGAGGTAGTCGCGGACGATGAGCTGGCGCGCCAGCTGGTTGTCGCCGACCAGTTCCTCGAGCTGCAGTGCCAGCTGCCGGCCGTCCGTGCCGAGTTCGAGCACGTCCTGTTCGATTTCCACCGACACGCGGTGCATCATCTCGAGGCGCTGGGCCACGGTCAGAGCGTCGCGCAGCGTCACGAAGTCCTCGATCTCGACCACGGACAGCTGGCGGGTGACCTCGTCCAGCCGCGCCTTGTACCGCTCGAGGGTCGCGACGGCCTGGTTGGCGCGCGACAGGATCGTCGCGGAATCGTTGATGACGTGCCGGTGGCCGGCCACGTACACACTCACGATGCTCATCGACTGGCTCACCGACACCACCGGATAGCCGGTTTCGATCGCGGTGCGCTCGGCCGCGCGGTGCCGGGTCCCGGACTCGACGGTCGGGATGCGATGGTCGGGAACCAGCTGCACGTTGGCGCGCACGATGCGCGTTCCGTCGGTGGAGACGACGACGGCACCGTCCATCTTCGACAGTTCGCGCAGCCGGGTCGGGGCGAACTCGACGTCGAGTTCGAAACCGCCGTCGCACAGGGCCGCGACCCGCTCGTCGAAACCGAGGACGATCAGGCCGCCGGTGCGTCCGCGCAGGATCCGTTCGAGCCCGTCGCGCAGTGCCGTGCCGGGGGCGAGGCGGGCGATCGTGTCGCGCAGCGTCGCGGACGACACGTCGGACATACCTTGCTCCTCCCTCGGGCGGCCGATGCGGCGGCAATCACAATTGCACGGTCTACCCGGCGGAGGCAGCCGATCGCGGAACTACATTACTGCGTCATGAGTAGCACCTGGACGTTGCCCGCTGACCTCGTGCTTCCGGAGATTCCGGAGAACCATCCGCGGGCGGGTGAGGCACTGCCCCAGCACTGGAGCAAGTGCTTCGGGTGCGGTGACGACCAGCCGGGCGGACTGAAGATGCACTGCACGGTCGGGGAGGGGCTCGAGGTCCTCGGCCGCCTCGACGTCGCCACCTACTACCAGGGCGGACCGGGTTTCATCCACGGCGGCATCCTGACCAGCGCGTTCGACGAAGTTCAGGGCATGGCGTGCATGGTGTTGCAGCGGCCGGTCGTCACCGGTCATCTTCAGGTGGATTTCGCGCGGCCGATCCCGCTCGGGTCGGTGCTCGAGTTCCGCGCCCGGCTGGACGGCACGGTGCGCCGCAAGGTGTACACGAGCGCGGAAGTCCGCATCGTGGAGGGCCCGATGGCCGATCCCGACATCGTGGTCGCGACGTCCCGGGGTCTGTTCCTCACGGTCGGTGCCGAGCACTTCGACAAGGGCAAGGACTACGTCGACGGCGTCCCGGTCTCGCCGCACGGCACCTCGTCGGTGTAGCGCTACCTCGTCGGGCCGGCCCGGCTCAGTCCGGCAGGAGCGGCACGCCGGTGCGGTGATCGCGGCCGAGGAGCGTCGCGGACGTCAGGGACCCGGATCCGAAGCGGTTGTGCACGTCGTCGAGCACGGCGTCGAGGGCGTGCCGGTCGATCGGCCGGTGCGTGACGACCTCGCCCGCGGCGTTGCCCCCTTGTTCGACGACGTCGTCGAACGGCAGTT
>NZ_JADZGH010000118.1:1383-2565 GCF_015865005.1 Rhodococcus sp. CX | reverse complement strand
CCGCGACACCCACGAGCGTCAGCCCGCGATCGGCGACGAGCGGCCACGCGGCATGCAGCAGGTCCAGGGCGGTGTCGCGGACGGTGTCGGTGCGCGCGGTCGCGACCGGCAGGGTGTGCGACCGGGTGATGCGCGTGTAGTCGGCGAAGCGCAGTCGCAGCACGACCGTGCGGCCGAGCCGATCGGCCGCCCGCATCCGCCGGGTCACCTTGTCGACGAGCAGCATGAGGGTCGCAGCCACGGAGTCCGGATCGTGGTAGCCGCGTCCGAGCGCGTGCTGGGCTCCCATCGAGCGGCGTCGTCGCCGGGTGCGGACGGTCCGGGGATCGACGCCGTTGGCCAGTGCGTGCAGGTGGCGGCCGGTGGCCTTCCCGAGCAGCGCCACCAGGTCGCTCTCACTGTGGCTCGCGACGTCGGCGACGCGGCGGATGCCGTGGGCGTGCAGCGTGGCGGCGGTGACCTTGCCGACGCCCCACAGGCGTTCGACGGGCAGCGGATGCAGGAACTGCAGTTCGCCGTCCGGTGGCACGAGCAGCAGTCCGTCCGGTTTCGCGACGCCGCTGGCGACCTTCGCGAGGAACTTCGTGCGCGCGACCCCGACGGTGATCGGCAGCCCGACCTGCTCGGCGACGTCGCGGCGCAGCCTTGTCGTGATCTCCAGGGGCGTGCCCGCGATTCGGCGCAGCCCGCCCACGTCGAGGAACGCCTCGTCGATGGAGATGCCCTCCACGATCGGGCTCGTCCGGTCGAAGACGGCGAACACGTCGCGGCTCGCGCGGGTGTAGGCGTCCATGCGCGGCGGCACCGAGATCAGGCCTGGGCACAGCGCGCGGGCGGCCCGTCCGGACATCGCCGTCTTGATCCCGTACGCCTTCGCCTCGTAGCTCGCGGCGAGCACGACCCCGCCGCCCACGACTACCGGCCGGCCCCGCAGCCACGGATCGTCGCGCTGCTCCACCGACGCGTAGAACGCGTCGAGGTCGGCGTGCAGGATCGTCGCATCGGACACGAACATATGTTCGCATCCGGCACCGACTAGCTCCGCAGCGCCGCCAGCGCCTGTCCGACGTTGCCCACCTCGGTCGCCTTCACCGACTTGGGCACGCCCTCGGTGCCGGGCGGGACCAGCGCGCGGGTGAAGCCGAGCCGGCCGGCCTCTGCGAGTCGCCGGCCCACGCCGGA
>NZ_JADZGH010000118.1:0-1293 GCF_015865005.1 Rhodococcus sp. CX | reverse complement strand
CGACCTCGCCGAGCAGCACCGTGCCCGCCGGCAGCGGTTTCTCGCGCACCGCCGACGCGACCGCGAGTGCCAGGGCGAGGTCCGCGGACGGATCGGTGATCCGCATGCCGCCGACCGTCGACGCATAGACGTCGCACTTGCCCAGCGGGATCCTGCAGCGACGTTCCAGCACGGCGAGGACCATCGCGACCCGGGCGGAGTCGAGCCCGCTCACCGCCCGCCGCGGCGACGGGTTGTGGGTGGGCACCACCAGCGCCTGTAACTCACCGAGCATCGGACGCTTGCCGTCCATGGTCACGGTGATCGCGGTTCCGGCGACCTCCTCGGTGCGGTGCTGCAGGAACAGCCCGGACGGGTCGCTGACTCCGGCGATGCCGTCCTCGGACAGTTCGAAGCAGCCGACCTCGTCGGCGGCCCCGAAACGGTTCTTCACGCCGCGCACCATGCGCAGCGTCGAATGCTTGTCTCCTTCGAAGTGCAGCACGACGTCGACGAGATGCTCGAGCGATCGTGGCCCGGCGACCGCGCCGTCCTTGGTGACGTGACCGATGAGCAGCACCGGGACGCCGCTGGCCTTGGCGAGCGAGGTCAGCGCGCTGGTGACGGCCCGCACCTGGGTGACACCGCCGGAGACGCCTTCGACGTCGGCGGCGAGCATCGTCTGCACGGAGTCGACGACGAGCAGCGTCGGCTTCACCTGTTCGACGTGACCGAAGATCGTCGCGAGATCGGATTCGGCGGCGAGGAAGACCCGTTCGTGCACCGAACCGGTGCGATCGGCGCGCAGCCGCACCTGACCGGCGGATTCCTCGCCGGTGACGTACAGCGAGCGGTCGTCGGGGCTGCGCTGTGCCCAGCGATGCACGACCTCGAGGAGCAGCGTGGATTTGCCGACGCCCGGTTCGCCGGCGAGCAGAACGACCGACCCCGGCACCACCCCGCCGCCGAGCACCCTGTCGAGTTCGGAGATGCCGGTCGGTTTGGCGTGCGTGGCCTTGCCGTCGACGAGCGTCAGCGGCGTCGCGGGTGTGGTCGGCAGGATCGCGGCGGCACCGGCGCGCGCCAGTGATGTTCCCGGACGTGCGGCGACCGCGGCGGGAACGGCCGATGTCTCGTCCATCGACCCCCACGTGCCGCACTCGGGGCAGCGCCCCACCCATTTCGCGACGGTGTGCGCGCAGTCGCTGCAACGGTAGATCGATTTCGTCTTGGCCACGGACTGCACGATAGAGGCGCGGACCGACACCGGACCTCCACCGAAACGAGGGCGGGGCCGGACGAGCATTGCTCGTC
>NZ_JADZGH010000117.1:46080-48139 GCF_015865005.1 Rhodococcus sp. CX | reverse complement strand
CCGCGCGCTGATCAACCGGATGGGTTTCAACAACCACGGCGCCGGCGAGGCCGCCAACCAGCTGCGGCAGCGGCTGCGCACCGTGCCGATCGGCGCGAACATCGGCAAGACGAAGATCGTGCCTGCGGGCGAGGCCGCCGCGGACTACACCGAAAGTGCCCGCCTGCTCGGTCCGCTCGCGGACTTCGTCGTCGTCAACGTCTCCTCGCCCAACACCCCCGGTCTGCGGGACCTGCAGGCCGTCGAGTCGCTGCGCCCGCTGCTCGCGGCGGTGCTCGACACGGTGACCGTGCCGGTGCTGGTGAAGATCGCGCCGGATCTGTCGGACGAGGACGTCGACGCGGTCGCGGATCTGGCGGTCGAGCTGGGTCTGGCGGGCATCGTCGCGACCAACACCACCATCCGGCGCGACGGTCTGCGCACCGACCCCGCGCGAGTCGAGGAGATCGGCGCCGGCGGCCTGTCGGGTGCGCCCGTCGCCGATCGCTCCCTGGAGGTGCTGCGGCGCCTGCACAAGCGGGTCGGGGACCGGCTGGTGCTGGTGTCGGTGGGCGGCATCGAAACGGTCGAGCAGGCGTGGGAGCGGATCCTCGCCGGCGCGTCGCTCATCCAGGGCTACACCGGGTTCATCTACGGCGGCCCGTTCTGGATGCGCCGCATCCACAAGGGTCTGGCCCGCAAGCTCCGGGCCTCCGGCTACGCGTCGATCGCCGACGCGGTCGGCGCCGCCAACTGATCGCGCCGCGCGCATGCGGGTGGCGGCCTCGTCCGTGCGTGGCCGCCACGACGCCGGGAGCTGAGTCGAAAGGGCGGGCGTCGACGCCGGGAACGGGGACACTGGCCCCATGCTGCACCTGCGGATCCTGTCGCCGAGCGAGCTGACCGAGGACACCGTCCGCATCCTCCGCGACGAACCCGGAGTCAGCGGACTCGCGGTGATACACGGTGCCGCGCTGCGCCCGGTCGGCGACATCGTGCATGCGGACGTGGCGCGGGAGGTGACCAACGACCTGATCGAGCAGCTCCGGGCGATCGGGTTGCACCGCAGAGGCACGATCGAGATCGAACCGGTACATGCCTGGCTCTCGCGCAGCGGGTTCGACGCGGAGTTGCGCACCCCGGGGAGCAGCGCCGACGCCGTCGTGTGGGCGGAAGTCGCGCAGCGTTCCTACGAGGACGTCGAATTGAACTGGACCTACCTCAGCTTCATGACGATGGCCACGCTGCTGGCCGGCATCGCGATCGTCACCGACTCGCAGGTCCTGGTCATCGGCGCGATGGTGCTCGGGCCCGAGTTCGGTGCGATTGCCGCGCTCGGCGTCGCCCTGGTCAAGCGGCGCTTCGTGCTGCTCGCGACGGCGGCCCGCACCCTGGTGGCCGGGTTCGTGGTGGCGATCGCGGTCACCGCGGTGGCCGCGCTCGCCGCTCGGCTGCTGGGCTGGATCACCCTCGACGACATCACCGGTCCGCGACCGGAGACCGATTTCATCTACACACCCGACAAGTGGTCGTTCCTCGTGGCCGTGATCGCAGCGGCGGCAGGGGTACTGTCCCTGACGTCGTCCAAGCTGGGCGGATTGTCCGGGGTGTTCATCTCGGTGACGACGGTCCCCGCTGCGGGCAACGTCGGCGTCGGTCTCGCATTCGGCGCTGCCGAAGAAATCTGGGGCAGCACACTGCAACTCGCCCTCAACCTGTCCGGAATGGCGCTGGCGGGCTGGGCGACACTGGCCGTGCAACAGGTGGCGTGGTCCCGGGTGTCGGTGCGTCGCTTCCGCGCCCTCGATCGCCGCCGCCGGATGCTGTGACCGCACCCGGCCCGGTGCGTGCCCGGCGTGGTTCGACGCCGGGCACGCACCGGGTGGTGGGTCGTCGAGCGAGTGTCACTTCACCTCGTAGGTGCCCGTCAGCAAGGCGCGGGCGATGGCGTGCCCGAACACGTTGAAACCGAGGAACGCCGGGGTGGAGTCGGCGGTGAGCCCGTCGATCGTCTCGACGTCCAGCGCGTGGACGGCGACGATATAGCGGTGGTAGCCGTGACCGGCCGGCGGGGCGGCAC
>NZ_JADZGH010000117.1:43258-45991 GCF_015865005.1 Rhodococcus sp. CX | reverse complement strand
GCCAAGGGCCGGGCCGGTCACGGCTACCACCGCTATATCGTCGCCGTCGTGGCGCAGGGTGACCGCCTCGGCGGGCAGGCCCTCACCGCCGGCACTGCCGGCGCCGGCGGGCAGCTCGGTAACGGTCGCGGGGATGTTCGCGACGGCCCAGTGCCAGAAGCCGGACGCGGTCGGGGCGTCGGGGTCGAACACGGTCACCACGAAGCTCTTCGTCTCTGCGGGGAACCCGGACCACGACAGCTGCGGGGACACGTCGCCGCCGCCCGGGATCCCGAACGCGCCGCTGGCCTGCGCGAGTTTCCACTCCTCACCCTCGGCGAAGTCCTCGCTGGTCACCTGGAACGTGGGCAGCTTCGGGAGAAACTCGTACGGGTCGTAGTCGAACGCCATCGGGGGTCCTTTCCTCGTGGGGGACGGATCTTCAGGAATGCAACAGGAAGTGTTCCATGACACGGGTCCCGAATCGCAGAGCCTCGACCGGGACACGCTCGTCGACTCCGTGGAACAGCGCTGCGAAGTCGAGTTCCGGCGGCAGCTGCAGCGGCGCGAACCCGAAGCACCGGATGCCGAGTTTCGCGAACGACTTGGCGTCCGTGCCCGCGGACAGCATGTACGGCACGGTCCGGCCCAGCGGATCGTGCGCGAGGATCGCCGCGTTCATCGCGTCGACGAGGTCGCCGTCGAAGCTGGTCTCGTAGGAGTCGAGGCTCGTGATCCATTCGCGGGTCACGTCCGGGCCGATCAGTTCGTCGACGGTGCGTTCGAACTCGGCGAGCCGGCCGGGCAGGATGCGGCAGTCGACGACGGCCTGCGCGGTCTGCGGGATGACGTTGGCCTTGTAGCCGGCCTGCAGCATCGTGGGGTTGGCGGTGTCGCGGAAGGTCGCACCGATGATGCGGGCGATGGACCCGAGCTTGGCGAGGGTGCCCTCGATGTCCGGGGAGGCCGGATCGAAATCGATACCGGTTTCCTCGGACGCCGCGGCGAGGAACTCGGCCACCGAATCGGAGATCACGAGCGGGAAGGTGTGGCTGCCGAGCCGCGCGACGGCCTGCGACAGGATCGTCACCGCGTTCTCCTCGTGCAGGAACGAGCCGTGCCCGGCCCGGCCCTTGGCGGTCAGCCGCATCCAGCCCAGGCCCTTCTCGGCGGTCTCGACGAGGTAGAAGCGGCGCTCTCCCCCGTCGCGGCGGGGCACGGTCAGCGAGAAGCCGCCGACCTCTCCGACGGCCTCGGTGACGCCCTCGAACAGGTCGGGGCGATGCTTGACCAGCCATTGGCAGCCCCAGAGGCCGCCGGCTTCCTCGTCGGCGACGAACGCGAACACCAGGTCGCGGGGCGGGACGATGTTCTCGGCCTTGAAGCGGCGGGCCACGGCCAGCATCATGCCGACCATGTCCTTCATGTCGACGGCGCCGCGACCCCACACGTAGCCGTCCTCGACCGCGCCGGAGAACGGGTGCACGCTCCAGTCGGCGGGTTCGGCGGGCACGACGTCGAGGTGACCGTGCAGCATGAGGGCGCCGCGGCTGCGGTCCGCACCGGGCAGCCGCGCGAACACGTTGCCGCGGCCCGGCTGACCGGACTCGACGTATTCGGTTTCGTATCCCACTTCCTCGAGCTGCGCCGCGACCCACTCGGCACAGGCACGTTCGCCGCGGGTGGTCGCCGGGTCGCCGGTGTTCGAGGTGTCGAACCGGATGAGCTGGGAGACCAGGTCGACGACCTCGTTCTCGGCTCGGGACGGGGTGTGGGCGCTCACGTGTTCGGCCATGCCTGCATGTCTACCACCGTGGGCCCGCATCCGTGCAGGTGAAGGGGGCGATTTGGGCGCGTGGACGCGGTGGGTTACTCTTTCACAGCACCCACGGAGAGCGGGTGCGAGACAACTGAGTCCGAGTGGCGGAATGGCAGACGCGCTAGCTTGAGGTGCTAGTGTCCTATTAACGGACGTGGGGGTTCAAGTCCCCCCTCGGACACTCTGAGTTGAGACAGACGACGAAGGCCCCGAACCGACAGGTTCGGGGCCTTCGTCGTTCCCGGTCCTCCCCCGCCCGTGCGCGTTTCCGGTAGCGGGGGCTGCCGGAAACGCGCACGAGCACGGGGGTCGCGGCGCGCCGTCGACGCACCCCGCCAGGGGAATTGGGGAATTGGGCATCGATACGCTAGTGTTCTCGTCAGCGCCCGCGGGAGCGGGAGCTACCGGCATGTCCATGCACATCCGGTCCGAGTGGCGGAATGGCAGACGCGCTAGCTTGAGGTGCTAGTGTCCTATTAACGGACGTGGGGGTTCAAGTCCCCCCTCGGACACTCCAACGAGGTCACGAACCCGACAGGGATCGTGACCTCGCTTTCGTTTCCCGGACATCTGCTTGCCGGACTTCCCCGACTCCGGATGCCGAAAATCCGTTGCCCCCTGTGTCGTAGCTGCGCTCTACTGTGGCGTTCGTTTCGAAGCACGAGGGGGAAAGAAGATGGCTGCAACGATTCGGCGCGCCGACGGCACCGGCATCTACGGGCCGGGCAAGCTGTCGGACGAGCGCCTGCAGCACGAGCTGGCGCTGCGTCGCCGCGCGCAGCGCATTCCGTCGCGTCGCCGCCACGACGGGAAGGCGGTCGACGGCAGCAGCGCCGCGCCGCCGCTCAATCCTGGTGACGCAGTTCCGCTTTCTCCGCCGGCGGTGAGCTCGAGGAGCGACGATCGAGATCTGTCCGGCTCAGCGGCGGGTCGAT
>NZ_JADZGH010000117.1:42386-43227 GCF_015865005.1 Rhodococcus sp. CX | reverse complement strand
CCTCCGGGACCTGCCCCACCTCCGGACGCGCATCGCGTGCAGTGGCATCCACCCGCCGCTGCTCGTCGCGGCGCCGCTGTGCGGCGGCGTCCTCCCGCTCGAGGTGGGCGTAGACGATGCGCTGCTGGACGTAGGTCCAGATGTTGTTGCTCACCCAGTACAGCAGGATCGCGATCATCAGGACCGGGCCGCCGACGAGGGCCCCGAGCGGGAACACCCACAGCGTGATCTTGTTGATCACGGCGGTTTGCGCGCTCGCCGCGACCACCGGGTCCTGGCGTGCCACCGATGCCCGCGCGTTGAAATGCGTCGCGAGGCTCGCGATCACCATCAGCGGAAGCGCGACGGTCGCGATCGCGCCGGCCGTCGGAATGCCGCCGAAGTGGACGAACGACGCGAGCGTGCTCTCCGGGGTGGTGATCGCTGCGGAGATCGGCGCACCGAAGAGGCGGGCGCCGAGGAAGGACTGCACGTCGGTGGCGCTGAACACGTAGTTGGCGGTGTGGGCGTTCTCCTCGGGGGTCATGCCGAGCTTGCCGATCCCGGTGCCGGTGCGGTTGAACGAAGCCAGCACGTGGCACATACCCAGGAACACCGGAACCTGGAGCAGCGCGGGCAGGCAGCCCATCAAGGGGTTGAAGCTGTGTTCCTTTCGGAGCTTCTGCATTTCCGACACCAGGCGGGGGCGATCGTCGGAGTACGCGTGCTGCAGGGCCTTGATCTGGGGCCGGAGTTTCTGCATCTGCCGGGCGGTCCGGATCTGCCCGATTCCAGGTTTCAGCAGGACCAGGCGCAGAGTGAACACCAGGAAAATCACGGCGAGCGCCCACGCGACGCCGTT
>NZ_JADZGH010000117.1:39284-42376 GCF_015865005.1 Rhodococcus sp. CX | reverse complement strand
ACCGCGCCGAACGCATTGTGCCAGAACCACAGGATCGCGGACACGGGATAGTAGACGAAATCGAGCATCGAACACCTTCCGGCACGATGCGGCGACAGCCGGCATCGTGCGGGTGAATGGGGGGGCACCGGACCCGGAGTCGACGGTGCGGCGGACAACTGCGGGCCGCGCGCTCGTGAGAGCGTTATGCGGCGAGCAGTACCCGCCCGGGTGCTCGGGGGCGACGTGGCCTGCCGGGAGTGTTCGGGGCGCTCTGGCGACGGAACGCACCGCGCAGGCGACGCTCCTCGCCAGGAGGCCCGGAAGACGAGATCGGCGGCGGGCACAACGCGGGGAGCACGCTGCACGTGGCGATCGCGACGATCGCCACGATGGCGACCGCGCCCACGGCAAGCGCAGTCGGGGCATCGATCGCGACGGTGATCGTGACCAGGATCGTGAGCACGGACAGCCACGCGAGCCGAACGACGGCCAGCTGCGCGAGTTCCTCCCCGAAACGTGTCACGACGGCCAGCGTACCGGGCTCGGTCGCGGAACCGGTCGGTGTGCGCGGTGAAGTGGGCGTGCAGCCGCGCGGCTGCCGGCGACAACTCGCGGGCCGGTCGTCAACCCGCATGATGCGACCGTCGACGCTCGTCACGGGCACGGCGACTTCGCCTGCGGTCGGGGTTCCGCGCGCGGTGGGCACCGACCCTCGCTCGGTTCCGTGTGGATTCGCGCGGCGTGGACGAATCGACACGGAACCCGCTCGACGGGAGCTGAATCAGGCGCGGCGTCCCTTGCGGAAGTACCAGATCGGGCCCACGAAGTTGATCAGGGTGATCAGCGCCCATTTGCCCTTGCTGCCGTTGACCTTCTCGGCGGGCCGGGTGGCCAGGTCCGCCCAGGCCGTCGCCGCCAGCGACAGCTGCACGCTCGCGAGCGTGAGGACCGCGGCCTTCTGCCACGGCGCGAGGTCGGCGAACTTCTTCTTGGCAGCGCTCATGGGTGGTGTCTCCTCGGGTGTGTGGACGGACGCACCGGCTGCGCCCGATACCATTCATTGCTACCGCACGACATCGGAAAAGGTTCATGAACACCCACTGCGACACTCCGGCCGCGGATGCCGGCGCCGTCCCGCCGCGCGCGATCGACCCGGCCGACCTCGAAACCTGCCTGAAGGTTCTCGACCTTGCGGCCGGTCTGGACGCCGACCATCCCGACGCGATCGCGGTGCAGCGGGCCGTCGGCCACATGTTCAAGAAGTTCAAGCGGCTGCGCCGCAACGAGGCCCGCAGCCGCAAGGTCCAGGCCGACCGTGAGGTGCTGTCCGCGACCGCGACCGGGTCGCCGACCCGCATCGACGACGAAACCGCCGGGCTGACGCTGACGTCGACGACGCGCGGCGCGTCCGCGGGCACCCTGCTGCGACCCCGGCACTGCTATGTGTGCAAGGACAAGTACACCCGGGTCGACGCGTTCTACCACCAGCTGTGCCCGACCTGCGCGGCCGAGAACCACGCGAAACGGGACGCCCGTACCGATCTGACGGGTAGGCGGGCCCTGCTCACCGGTGGCCGCGCGAAGATCGGCATGTACATCGCGTTGCGGCTGCTGCGTGACGGCGCCCACACGACCGTCACCACCCGGTTCCCGAACGACGCGATCCGCCGGTTCTCGGCGATGGAGGACAGCGCCGACTGGATTCACCGGCTGCGCATCGTCGGGATCGACCTGCGCGATCCCGCCCAGGTGGTCGCCCTCGCCGACGATGTCGCGGCGCAGGGACCGCTGGACATCCTGATCAACAACGCCGCGCAGACGGTGCGCCGCTCCCCCGGCGCCTATTCGGCGCTGGCCGAGGCCGAATCGGGACCGCTGCCATCGGGTCAGCTCCCGGAGATGATCACCTTCGGCAAGCCGTCGGACGCCCACCCGGCGGCGCTGGCCGGGTCGCTGCCGAGCGACCTCGCCGCGCACGCGCTGACCCCGGAGTCGGTGACGGCGCTGGCGATGGTTGCCGGCTCCGCGACCCCGGAACGGATCGCCGCGGGGGTCGCGGTCGACGCGGGCGGGTTGCTGCCGGACCTCGTGCACACCAACAGCTGGGTGCAGACCGTCGGCGAGATCGAACCCCTCGAACTGCTCGAGGTGCAGCTGTGCAACTCGGTGGCGCCGTTCATCCTGGTCAACCGGCTGCGTCCGGCGATGGCCGCGGCCGCTGCGCGGCGCAAGTACGTGGTGAACGTCTCGGCGATGGAGGGGCAGTTCGCCGGCCGCCGCTACAAGGGGGCAGGGCACCCGCACACCAACATGGCCAAGGCCGCGCTGAACATGCTCACCCGCACCAGCGCGGAGGAGATGCTCACCGACGGCATTCTCATGACCGCGGTGGACACCGGATGGATCACCGACGAGCGGCCGCATCACACCAAGATGCGTCTGGCCGAGGAGGGCTTCCACGCGCCCCTCGACCTCGTCGACGGCGCCGCGCGGGTGTACGACCCGATCGTGCAGGGCGAGGCCGGGGTGGATCTGTACGGCTGCTTCCTCAAGGACTACAAGCCCGCAGCGTGGTGAACCACGACAGAGTCACCGTGGTGAACCACGACAGAGTCACCGTGGTGAGCCCGACAGAGTCGGCGTGGTGAGCCGCGACTGAGACGTACCCGACAGAAAAGGGCAGGTGGAGACGGGTTCCACACGCGCTCGGCCGTGCTCGTCCGGGTCGGTGCCGGGATACTGGAGGCAGTTCCGTCGAGCCGCCCAGGAGCAGCATTATGACCGTCGCAGTCGTTCACGCCGAGACACCCGAGGGCCGCGCCGCGCTCGCGGCCGCCGTCGACGAGGCCTCCCGCCGGCAGGACGAGCTGCTGGTGCTGCACGTGCTCGACGACGACGGGGCCGCCGCCGAGGCGGAGGTCGAATCGGTGCGCACCGCGGTGCGCCGGGTCGCCGGGGACAGCGGCTGGGAGGTACGCACTGCCGTGCACGACGGGGACGCCGTCGGCACCCTCGTCGAGCTGGCCACCGACAGCGGCGCGGACCGCATCGTGATCGGCAGCCGCGGCCGCAACGCGCTCGGCAAGTTCCTGCTCGAGCGGCCGCTGCAG
>NZ_JADZGH010000117.1:32298-39274 GCF_015865005.1 Rhodococcus sp. CX | reverse complement strand
ACCCGACGAGGAGTAACCGACCTACGCTGGAACCATGCCCTATCGGGTTCTGGCCGACGGCATCGCGCTCACGCATCTGGCGTTCCTGCTGTACGTCACGTTCGGCGGGTTCGTGGCGTGGCGCTGGCCGCGCACGATCGTGCTGCACGCGGTCGCCGTCGTGTGGGGGCTCGCCTCGGTGCTGGTGGGGTTCGACTGCCCGCTCACCCGCGCCGAGAACTGGGCGCGTCACCGCGCCGGCGAGGCGGGGCTGCCGCCGTCCGGATTCATCGACCACTACCTGACCGGGGTGATCTACCCGGATTCCGCGCTCGGCCTGGTCCGCGCGCTCGTCGCGGCCTGCATCCTCGTGTCGTGGGTGGGCCTGTGGCGGCGGTCGCGTCGTGTGAGTTTCGTCGCACGGTGATTTACCCGGCAGTAGGGTGTGCGCCATGAACGCTGCCTCACGCGAACTCGACATCGTCGTCTACGGAGCCACCGGGTTCGTCGGCCGGCTCACCGCCGCCTACCTGGCGGAACATCTGCCGTCCGGGTTGAAGGCCGGCCTGGCCGGGCGGTCCCGCAGCCGCCTCGAGAAGGTCCGCGCGGACCTCGGCGGCACAGCTGCGGACTGGCCGATCCTCGAGGCGGACGCCGAGGATCCGGAGTCGCTGGCCGCGCTGGCCGCGGCGACCCGGGTCGTGATCACCACCGTCGGCCCCTACGCCAAGTACGGGATGCCGCTGGTGCAGGCGTGCGCCGAGGCGGGCACCGACTACGTCGACCTCACCGGCGAGGTGCTGTTCCACCGCGAGAGCATCGACCGGTTCGCCGACACCGCCCGCCGCACCGGCGCCCGGATCGTCCATTCCTGCGGCTTCGACTCGATCCCGTCCGACCTCGGCGTGCACGCGTTGTACCGGGCGGCGCAGGCCGACGACGCGGGCGAACTCGCCGACACCACGCTGATTCTCACCGCGTTCCGCGGCGCCCCCAGCGGCGGCACCATCGATTCGCTGCGCACCCAGCTCGACGTCGTGCGCAAGGACCGCGCGTTGCGGAAGGTCGCGGCGCAACCGTATTCCCTCAGCCCCGACCCGGCGCAGGAACCTCGGTTGGGCCGAGAGAACGACCTCGCGTTCGTCGACGGCAAGACCATCGCACCGGAACTGTCCGGATGGAAGGCGCCGTTCGCGATGGCGTCGTACAACACGCGGATCGTGCGCCGCACCAACGCCCTGACCGGGTGGACGTACGGCAGGTCGTTCCGGTACCGCGAGGTCATGAACGTCGGGTCGTCCCCGCTGTCGCCGGTGCTGGCCGGCGGGGTCGCGGCGGGTCTCGGCGCGCTGGTGCTGGGCCTGTCGTTCCCCCCGACGCGTTTCCTGCTCGACAAGGTGCTGCCGAAGCCGGGCGAAGGGCCGTCCGAAGCCACTCGCGAGCGCGGGTTCTTCACGATCGACCTGTACACGACGACCACGACCGGCGCCCGCTACACCACCCGGTTCGCCGCGCAGGGCGATCCCGGCTACAAGGCGACGGCGGTGATGCTCGCCGAGTCCGCGCTCTCGCTGGCGGTGGGTGGTTCCGCGCTGCACGCCGGCGGCGGGGTGCTCACCCCAGCGGTCGCGTTCGGCGACGTGCTGACCGAACGGCTCCGCGCGGCGGGATTCGAGATCGAGACGCGTCGGCTTCCCTGACGGTCCGTGCGGGACGACACCTCCCGTGGGCCCGGAGGTGCCGTCCCGCACGGGATCACGCTATGCTCGACCGGTCGCCGTGTCCTCGGCGACCCGACGACGAAGGACGACAGCCGTGCAGACGACGAGCATCGAGGCCGCCCCGGCCACCGTGCTTGCGTTGATGCCGTTCTGGCCGACTCGTCGTGGCGCGTGCTTCGACGGCGCGTGTTGTTGCCAGGTGTGTTGCTGAGCGGTCTTTCCGCTCCCCAATTCCCTTCGGTAACCACGTTCGCGGTCGGAGCATGCCTTGTTCAATTTGCTGATCTTCACTCTTGTCGGTGTCGGCGCACAGCTCGTCGACGGCGCACTCGGCATGGCCTTCGGCGTCACCGCCACCACCCTGTTGATCTTCAGCGGTGTCGGGGCGGCGCATGCCAGCGCGGCCGTGCACCTGGCGGAGGTCGGCACCACCCTGGTCTCGGGCATCTCCCACTGGAAGTTCCGCAACATCGACTGGAAGGTCGTCGCCAAGCTCGGCGTGCCCGGCGCGATCGGCGCCTTCCTGGGCGCGACCGTCCTGTCGAGCCTGTCCACCGAGGCCGCGGCCCCGGTCACCGCGGGAATCCTGCTGGCGATCGGTGTGTACGTGGCGCTGCGGTTCTCGGTGCGACCGCCGGCGGTCGCGCATGCCCGCACCTCCCCGCACACCGCGAAGTTCCTGTCGCCCCTCGGCTTCTTCGGCGGGTTCGTCGACGCCAGCGGTGGCGGCGGATGGGGACCGATCACCACCAGCACCCTGCTCTCGCGCGGGAAGACCGCGCCGCGTACCGTGATCGGCTCGGTCAGCGCGTCGGAGTTCATGGTCGCGGTCGCGGCCAGCCTCGGGTTCCTGTTCGGCCTGGGTCGCGAGTCGGTCGGCAACCTGCTCGTCGTCGCAGGCCTGGCGATAGGTGGCGCGATCGCCGCACCGGCGGCCGCGTGGCTGGTCAGCCGGGTGCCGGCGACGCTGCTCGGCACCGCGGTCGGCGGCATCATCGTCATCACCAACGCGCAGAAGCTGTTCAAGTCGTTCGAGGTGACCGGCACCGTCGCGATGCTGCTGTATCTGCTGATCGCGGCCGGTTGGATTGCCCTGCTCAGCGTCTCGTGGCGGCGTTCGCGGCTCACCCGCGCCGAGTCCGCCGGGTCGCTCGAGAAGCTGCAGACCCCGGTCGCCCCCGTCCTGCGCGAAGAGGTCTGAGGCGCTCCGCGCCGGTGTGCACAAATGGCGGCTGGGACCGCCACAAAGGCACACGGGCGGCGGAGGCGCACGCGGGTTAGGATCCGACGATGAAATCGCCGATCCCCGACTATCTGCTCGAGGTCGTGGAGGCGTGCGGGACGGACAATCCCGGGGCGACCGCCGACTACATTCCCGAACTCGCCCAGGCCGATCCGGACCGGATCGCGGTGTGCCTGTCGACAATCGACGGGGTCGTGTACACCGCCGGGGACGCGGATGCCGAGTTCTCGATCCAGTCGATCTCGAAACCGTTCGTGTATGCGCTGGCCCTCGCCGATCACGGCGTCGACGCGGTGCTCGCTCGGGTCGGGGTCGAACCGAGCGGTGAGGCGTTCAACGAGTTGTCGCTCGAGAGCGGGTCCGGGCGGCCGCTCAATCCGATGATCAACGCCGGCGCCCTCACCGCCCACGCGCTCGTCGGTCCCGCGACCGCGACGACGGAGGGACGGTTCGAGCGGGTGCTGCGGGGCCTGTCCGCGTTCGCCGGGCGCGATCTCGCCGTCGACGAGTCGGTGTTCGACTCGGAGCTGGGCACCGCCTACCGCAATTCGGCGATCGCGAACATGCTGCGCAGCTACTCGGTGATCGACGGCGACCCGGCGGAGGTGGTGCGCGGATACACCCGGCAGTGCGCGATCACCGTCACCGTGCGCGACCTCGCGGTGATGGCGGCGACCCTCGCGAACGGCGGCGTCCAGCCACTCACCGGTCAGCGTGTCGTGTCCCGGACGGTGGTGCGGCAGGTGCTCAGCGTGATGATGACCTGCGGCATGTACGACGCGGCCGGCGACTGGATGTCGACGGTGGGGATTCCCGCCAAGAGCGGGGTCTCCGGTGGGGTGCTCGGCGCCCTGCCCGGTCAGGTCGGCATCGGCGCGTTCTCCCCGCGCCTGGACTCCCACGGCTCCAGCGTGCGCGGCGTCCGGATGTGCCGTCGGCTGTCGGACGACATGGGCCTGCACATCATGGACGGGCCGGAACCTGCCCGATCGGCCATCCGGCGCGACCGCCGGTTGCGGGGACCGGACGGCCACACCGTCCGGGTGTGCAGCCTGCAGGGCACCCTGCAGTTCAGCGGCGCCGAACTCGTGCTGCGCGCCCTGGCATCGGCGGAGGACGTGGAGCGGCTCGACGGCGTGGTCCTCGATCTGCGGCGGGTCCACTCGGTCGACGACGTCGCCGAGCGGATGCTCCGCGAGGCGCTACGGCGGCTGCGCCTGGACGGCCTGCGCGTCACGGTCGTCGACCCGGAACGGGTCCTCGACACGCACGCGCACACCCGCCGACCCGCCCGCGACGGAGACATCGCCGACGAATTCGCGCCGGACCTCGCGTCGTTCGACAACTTCGAGAGGGTGTGATCGTGCCCGACCTGCCGCTGCCGATGCCCGACCTGCACCTGCAGCACGACTACGCGAAGGCGCTCGCCGAGGCGGGACTCGACGCCACACCGACCGGTGACGTGGCGTGCCCCGATCCGGGAGCTCTGCTGGCGGCACGGCTGCCGGTGTTCGCGCTCGCCGCGGGCGCGGTCGCCGCATTCGCGCAGGCCGCGAACCGGGTGCGCGCGGCGGCCGGCGTGCGTCCACGCCCGGTGCGGCTCGATCCCGAGCGGATCGCCGCGTCCTTCTCCGGGGATCGGATGCTCCGGTTGTCGGGGACCCCGATCGACGGTTTCGCCGACCTGTCCGGCTTCTTCCGGGCCCGCGACGGATGGGTGCGCACGCATGCGAACTATCCGCACCACCGCGCCCGCCTGCTGCGTGCCCTGGACGTGCCCGCCGACGCGGGCCGGGAGCAGGTGGCCGACCGGATCCGCGGCCTGGACGCCGCCACGGTCGAGACCGCGGCGGTGGCGCACGACGCGATCGCGGTACGGGTGCGCGACGAGGCGCAGTGGCGGTCGTCCGAGCCGGGACGCGCGGTGGCCACGGAACCCCTCGTCGCGGTGACCCGCCGGGCCGACTTTGGGCGCGTGGCCGCGCCGGCACCGACGGAGGCGGCGCCGCTCGCGGGGGTACGCGTGCTCGACACGACCCGGGTCATCGCCGGCCCGGTCGCCTCCCGGGCGCTGGCGCTGCTCGGTGCGACGGTGCTGCGCATCGATCCGCCGCACCTGCCCGAGATCGAATGGCAGCACATCGAGAACGGCCAGGGGAAACGCAGCGCGTTGCTGGATCTGCGCGACCCCCGCGGGGCTGCGACATTCCGCGCGTTGCTCGCGGACGCCGACATCCTGCTCAGTGGTTATCGCCCCGGTGCGCTCGAGGCAATGATCGGCGATATCGGCGCGGTCCGTCCGGGCCTGATCCGGGGCCGGGTGTGCGCGTGGGGCACGACGGGACCGTGGGCGGGGCGCCGCGGGTTCGATTCGATCGTGCAGGCCGCCTCCGGGATCGCTGCCGTCGAGTCCGGCGGCGATGCACCCGGCGCGCTGCCCGCGCAGGCGCTCGATCACGCATCCGGCTACCTGCTCGCCGCCGGCGTCCTCGACGCCTACGCGGTCGGTGACGGCGTCGGTCGGGACGTGACGGTGTCGCTGGCCCGCACCGGAGCGTGGCTGCTCGACGCGCCCGGTCGCCGAACCGACGCGCCGCGGCCGGCCACCCCGAGCGTCGCCACCGTCGTGACCCACGGTGCGGTCACCGCGGCCCGGCCCGC
Source organism: Rhodococcus sp. CX (assembly GCF_015865005.1). Lineage (NCBI taxonomy): Bacteria > Bacillati > Actinomycetota > Actinomycetes > Mycobacteriales > Nocardiaceae > Rhodococcus > Rhodococcus sp. CX. Next base: position 33,670 of record NZ_JADZGH010000117.1, on the reverse strand, counting down.
CGTCGCCGACTACCCCGATCATCCGTTCCCGGCGCGCCCGTGGGGTGGGGATCCCCCGTCCTGGCCGATACTCCCGGAAACACGCTGACCTGCGAAGATATCCCCGAAATCGGGCAACCGGGACCAAGATCAACGAGCGGGCCCGCGGCCTATACCATGCAGCGGTGAATCGAACTCGACTTCTCGCCGTCCCCGTCGCACTCGCCTGCGCGCTGCTGCCCGCCTGCTCCTCCGAAGACTCCTCCTCCGACGCCACGTCCCCGGATTCGGCGTCCTCGGATTCGGGGTCGGAGTTCACCCCCGGCACCCTCGACGAGGACATCCTCGCCCGCTTCTCGAGCTGCGCGGACATCGAACCCTATGTCGCCGACTACATCGACGGGCTGCAGGCCGGCGCCGCGAGCGAGGCCGGCGAGAACGGCGCCTACTGCCAGTGGGAAAGCCCCGCGACCGGCTTCGACGCGATCCGCACCGTCGGCGTCATCCTCGAACCCGGCACCGGCACCGTCTACTCCGCCGACCAGATGGGCGGCTCCGGGCTGACCGTGATCTCCGACGCCGACATCGAGAAGGCCGGCGGCATCGCGTACACCCTCGAGCAGGAGATCGCCGTCGCCTCCGTCGCCGTGACCACGGTGACGCTGCCCGAGGTGTCGGTGACGATCACCGGCGGCAAATGGGCCGATCGCCCGGCCCTCGACGGACCCGCCTCGGTCGCCGTCGCAAAGGAACTGATCGGAATCTGATCCCCTGTCCCGGCCGGTTCGTGACCAGGTCAGGCGGTCGCGGCCCGGCCGGGGCTCGACACCGCGCTTTCGTCGACCGCGCGGGCGCCGACCGCGATGAGCACCTGGGCCGCGATGTAGGTGGACATGACGGCGAAGCCGGAGACGGACAGCTCGGTGAACGCCCCGAGTGCGATCAGCGCGTCCGAGACGACGAACAGCACCGCGCCGGTCGCCATCACCGAGGACACGCCGGTGGCGAGCACCGCCATCGTGGCGAGCAGCAGCCCGTACACGACGACCGGGACGAGCAGTGCGCCCGCGCCGGCCGCGCACACCGCGATCAGCGCGACGACGGCGACCACCGGGATCGCCAGCGCCCAGCGGCGCGTGTACAGGATGCTCGCCGACCGGTACGGTGCGAACGCCGCGATGTACACGATCTGCGCGCACAGGAAGAACCCGACCATCACCAGGAACGCGGTGTCCCCGCCGAACAGGTCGGGTGCGGCATCGCCCAGCCACGACAACCCGAGAGCGAGGAGCACGAGATTCACCAGTCGGGTGCGCGGCGCCGGGGCGGAGGCGGCCAGCGCGGCGGCGAGCAGCGGCATCAGGAACCACTGGGAGATGTCGGTGAACGCCGA
>NZ_JADZGH010000117.1:0-32288 GCF_015865005.1 Rhodococcus sp. CX | reverse complement strand
TCGCGGCCGGTCGTGTCGTCATTCGGTGCCGTCGAACGCGGCGAGCAGCCGCTGCGCGGCCAGCGCCGCGGTGAGCGACCCGTCGCGCACACCCTGCTCGACCTCGTCGCGGATCCTGTTGACCCGCGGGTTCGATTCGAGACGGCGCAGCAGCTGGTCGTGCACCATCGTCCAGGTCCAATCGACCTGCTGACGGCGGCGGTTCTCCTCGAACAGCCCCGCCGCGGTGAGCACCTCGCGGTGCTTCAGGACGGTGTCCCAGAACGTGTCCAGGCCCTGGCCCTCGAGACCACTCATCGTGATGACCGGCGGCTTCCAGATCGCGTCGTGCGGGTGCACCAGGCGCATCGCGCCGGCCAGCTCGCGGGCAGCGACCCGCGCGTCGCGCTCGAAGTTGCCGTCCGCCTTGTTCACCGCGACGAGATCGGCGAGTTCGAGCACGCCCTTCTTGATGCCCTGCAGCTGATCGCCGGTGCGGGCCAGGGTCAGGAACGTGAAGCAGTCCACCATGTTCGCGACCGTCACCTCGGACTGACCGACACCGACGGTTTCGACGAGGATCACATCGAAACCGGCGGCCTCGAGCAGCACCATCGTCTCGCGGGTCGCCTTGGCGACACCGCCGAGCGTTCCGGCGGTCGGGGACGGACGGATGTAGGCGTTCCGTTCGACGGACAGGCGGGCCATGCGGGTCTTGTCCCCGAGGATCGACCCGCCGGTGCGCGTCGACGACGGGTCGACGGCGAGCACCGCCACCCGGTGGCCCTTGTCGAGCAGATACATGCCGAGCGAGTCGATGAACGTCGACTTCCCGACACCGGGAACACCCGTGATGCCCACCCGGATCGCGTTGCCCGCCTTCGGGAGCAGGCGCAGCAGCAACTGCTGCGCCTGCTCCCGATGGTCGTCGCGGGTGGACTCGACCAACGTGATCGCCTTGGCCAGGCCGGCTCGCCGATTGGCGAGCACGTCCTGTTCGAGCCGATCGAGATCGACCGGAGGTCGGCCCATCTGGGATCAGTCCTCCGAGCCGTGGCCGAGCTGCTCGGAGAGCTTGCCGAGCAGACCCACGGCCGCGTCGGCGATGACGGTGCCGGGCGGGAAGATCGCCGCGGCGCCGGCCTGGTACAGCTCGTCGAAGTCTCCCGGAGGGATGACGCCGCCGACCACGATCATGATGTCGGGGCGGCCCACCTCCGCGAGCGCCTCCCGAAGCGCGGGCACCAGCGTGAGGTGTCCCGCGGCCAACGACGACACGCCGATGACGTGCACATCGTTGTCGGCCGCCTGGTTGGCGACCTCTTCGGGGGTCTGGAACAGCGGTCCCACGTCGACGTCGAAGCCGAGGTCGGCGAAGGCGGTGGAGATCACCTTCTGTCCGCGGTCGTGACCGTCCTGGCCCATCTTCGCGACCAGGATGCGGGGACGACGTCCCTCGGCCTTCTCGAACTTCTCGACGAGTTCGGTTGCCGTGCTGATGTTGCCCGCCTTTCCGGCCTCGTCCCGGTACACACCGCTGATGGTGCGGATCTCGGCCTGGTGACGTCCGTAGACCTCTTCGAGCGCGTCGGAGATCTCGCCGACGGTCGCCTTGGCGCGGGCCGCGTCGATCGCGAGGGCGAGCAGGTTGTTCTCCATGCCGCCCTCGGTGGAGGCAGCGGCGCGGGTGAGCGCGGCCAGCGCGGCGCGGGTGGCGTCCTCGTCGCGTTCGGCGCGCAGCCGCTCGAGCTTGGCGATCTGCTCGGCGCGGACCTTCGAGTTCTCGACCTTGAGGACCTCGATCTGCTGGTCCTCGGCGACCTGGTACTTGTTCACACCGATCACCGGCTGGCGGCCGGAGTCGATGCGCGCCTGCGTGCGGGCCGCGGCCTCCTCGATGCGCAGCTTCGGGATGCCCTCGGAGATGGCCTGCGCCATGCCGCCGGCCTCCTCGACCTCGGCGATGTGGGCGCGGGCCCGGTTCGCGAGCTCGTGGGTGAGCCACTCGACGTAGTACGAGCCGCCCCACGGGTCGATCGGGCGAGTGGTGCCCGACTCCTGCTGCAGCAGCAGCTGGGTGTTGCGGGCGATGCGCGCGGAGAAGTCCGTCGGCAGCGCGAGGGCCTCGTCGAGCGCGTTGGTGTGCAGCGACTGGGTGTGACCCTGGGTCGCGGCCATCGCCTCGACGCAGGTGCGCGCGACGTTGTTGAACACGTCCTGCGCGGTCAGCGACCAGCCGGAGGTCTGCGAGTGGGTGCGCAGCGACTTCGACTTCGCGGACTTCGGGGAGAACTTCTCGACGAGTTCGCTCCACAGCAGGCGCCCGGCCCGCATCTTCGCGATCTCCATGTAGAAGTTCATGCCGATCGCCCAGAAGAACGACAGGCGCGGCGCGAACTTGTCGATGTCCATGCCCGCGTCGAGACCGGCGCGGATGTACTCGATGCCGTCGGCGAGCGTGTAGGCGAGCTCGAGGTCGGCGGTCGCGCCGGCTTCCTGGATGTGGTAGCCGGAGATCGAGATGGAGTTGAACCGCGGCATCTTCGCCGACGTGTACGCGAAGATGTCGGAGATGATCCGCATCGACGGCTTCGGCGGGTAGATGTACGTGTTGCGGACCATGAACTCCTTCAGAATGTCGTTCTGAATGGTTCCGGCCAGCTGCTCGGGCGCGACGCCCTGCTCCTCGGCGGCCACGACGTACAGCGCGAGGATCGGCAGCACCGCGCCGTTCATGGTCATCGACACCGACACCTGCGACAGGTCGATGCCGTCGAAGAGCTGCCGCATGTCGAGGATCGAGTCGATCGCGACACCGGCCATGCCGACGTCACCCTGCACGCGCGGGTGGTCCGAGTCGTAGCCGCGGTGGGTGGCCAGGTCGAACGCCACCGACAGGCCCTTCTGGCCGGCCGCGAGGTTGCGGCGGTAGAAGGCGTTGGATTCGGCGGCGGTGGAGAACCCGGCGTACTGGCGGATGGTCCACGGCTGGTTGACGTACATCGTCGGGTACGGGCCGCGCACGAACGGCTCGATGCCGGGGTAGCTGCCCAGCAGGTAACCGGCGGCCTCGACCGCGTCCCGGTCGGCCTTGGTGTAGACGGGCTTGACGTCGATGCCCTCGGGCGTCGACCACACCACGTCGTCGACGGTGTAGTTGTTCGCGGTCGCCACGGATTCGACGAGCGCGGCGGCCTGCTCCGGAGTCGGCGCGGACGGGGCCGGCGACGCCGGATCCGTCAGCGGGACATCGGCGAAGCTGCCGATCTTGTGTTCGATGCTCACTTACGCTCCCAGAGTGTTCAGCAGGTCGGTCAGCGCGGCGATCGCGTCGATCTTGGCGGTGAGGAACCCGTCCGGACGCGCCTCACCCTCCACGTCACCGACGGCCTTCTCCGGCCCGGCGAGCAGGACGGTGGAGATACCGGCGGCGCGCAGCGCGGCGGTCGCAGGACCGGCGTCCGCGTCGTACCGCTTGTCGGTGCCGCACAGGACGGCGACGGTCGCACCCGATTCGGCCACGGTGTGCGCGATCGTGTCGAGCGCGAGGGTGCCTGGGTTGACGGCCTCGATGCCGCCGGCGGCCAGCAGGTTCGTCGCGAACGTCGAGCGGATGTTGTGCTCGGCGATCGGTCCGAGCGGTGCGAGCAGCACCTTCGGACGGGCACCGTGTGCGGCCAGGTACGCGTCCGAGCGGTCGCGCAGGGCCTCGAACGGTGCGGCGTAGCGGGCCGCGAACGCACCGGCCTCGGCGACGTCGGCGGGCAGCGGCGTCTCGCCCAGGTTCGGGAACTCGTTGACGCCGGTCACCGAGGTGCGGCGGTGCGCGATGTCGGACTCGCGGCGGGCGCGGGTCGCGGCGATGCGCTCGGAGATCACTCCCGCGTCGAGCGCCGCGCGGTAACCACCGGCCGCCTCGATCTGCTGGAAGAACTCCCACGCCTTGCCGGCGACCTGAGCGGTGAGCTCCTCGATGTACCAGGAGCCGGCACCCGGGTCGAGCACCCGGCCCAGGTTGGACTCCTCGAGCAGCAGCAGCTGGGTGTTGCGGGCGATGCGCTCGGAGAACGCCTCGGACACGTCGAGCGCGCCGGCGGGCAGGGCGACGTCGAACGGCAGGACCGTGACCGAATCCGCGCCACCGACACCGGCACCGAACGCGGCCAGGGTGGTGCGCAGCATGTTCACCCACGGGTCGCGCTGGGTCATCATCGCGGCGGAGGTGACGGCGTGCTGCGGGGCGTTGCCCGCGTCGGCGGCCCCGACGACCTGGGCGATGCGGGCCCAGACCTGACGGCCGGCGCGGAACTTGGCGATGGTCTGGAACTGGTCGTCGGTGGCCGCGAGGCGGAACTCGATCTGACCGAGCGCGTTGGCGGCGGTCCGACCGGCGGCGACCAGTTCGCGCAGGTACTCCAGGCCGGCGGCGATCGCGGCGCCGAGCTCCTCGGCGTCGGAGGCGCCGGCGTTGTGGAACGCGGTGCCGTCGACGGTCACGGCCCGGACGGTCTCGGCGCGATCGGCGGCGGCCGTCGCCAGGGCGATCGCGTCGGCGACGGTGACGTCGGCACGGCCGGAGAATGCGCTGGTCAGCGGCGCGGCGCCGAGGCCGATCCGCACGGCGCCGCGGTCGGCGACGTCGGTGCGGGCGTCGAGCAGCGCGTACAGCGCCTCGGCGGCCGCGGCGGTGTCGGCACCGGCGTCGAGGGTGACCGGCGCGAGGTCGAGCAGCACCTTGTCCAGGACCGCGGGCAGGGCGTCGACGGGCAGGCCCGCCGCGCCGACCTGCAGCCAGAGTGCGCTGACGCCGTTCTCGAGGGCCGCGAGGATCCGCTCGTTGGCGGCGGCGGCGTCGCTGCCGCCGAACTGTGCGGACACGAGCCAGCCGGCGTTGACGTCGCGGGTGGCCGAGGCTCCGCGCACGTACGGGAACTCACCGGGCAGCGGCGCCTCGGGGCGCTCGTCGCGGACCCCGTAGAGCGGGTTGACGGTGATGTCGTCGTACGTGGTGGTCTCGAGCAGTCGCTGCGGCTCCGGTCCGAGTTCGGCGGGCTCGACGCGGCGGGACTTCGCGAGCACGCCGGCCACCGCGTTCTGCCACTGCGCATACGCGCGTGCGGCGTCCTCGGCTTCTGCAGCTAATGACACGTGCGGTTCCTCTCCTACGCTGCGGGATGTGGTGCAGGCTCGGTGTGATGCTGGTTCTCGGGCCATGGTGGGCCGTGGATACCTTAGGTGGGTTCTCGTGTGATGCTAGCCGCATACACGCCGCGGCTATTGTGGGGATCACCACAGATTCCCTAGCGATCGTTAACGGACTTGCGCAGGGAAATCTACCTTCCGCCTCCGCGCCGCCCGCAGGCACCGGTCGATTGCCGGGTCCGGGTATCGTGGTCGGTCGTGACGAGGCTCCTGACCGACCGCAGAATCCTCGGCATACTTGCCCTTCTCGTCGCGCTGGCCGCCGCGGCAATGCTGATCCCTCATCCCACGGTCGCGGAGATCCGCGGGTGGGCGGACACCGTGGGCCCGTCGTTCGTCCTCGTCTTCTTCCTGGTTCACACCGTCGTGACCATCGCCCCGGTGCCGCGCACCGTGTTCACCCTCAGCGCCGGCCTGTTGTTCGGCGCCGCCACCGGCATCGCCGTCTCGGTGGCTGCGACCACGGTCAGCGCGGTGCTCGCGTTGCTGTTGGTGCGGTGGATCGGCCGCGGGATGTGTCAGATACGACGAGACCGCCCCGCGGCCAAGGCCGTGGATCTGCGGCTGGCGCGGCGCGGCTGGCTCGCGGTCGGATCGCTGCGCCTGATCGCGGCGGCCCCGTTCTCGGTGGTGAACTACTGCTGTGCGATCTCGTCGGTACGGCTCGTGCCGTACACGCTCGCCACGATCGTGGGCATCCTGCCGGGCACGATCGGGGTGGTGCTGCTCGGCGACGCGCTGACCGGACGCACGAACCCCGCCCTGATGGTGGTGACGGTGGTATGCCTGCTCGTCGGGGTCGTGGGACTGTGGCTCGAGGCGCGGTTGCCGGTGCCGGCCGGTTCCGCGCTCGATGCGATCGTCGATCCCGACGACGAGAAGTCGACAAGTCTCAGACCTTGATTTACTGAAGTCAAGGCTTCATTCTTGACCAATGTTCGTGTTGACGGTGGATCAACGCGGCAGCCGACGTGACATCGACCGGGTCGCGGCGCTGCTCGAGGAATTCCGCGACGCCGACCTGCTGCGCCCGTTCGAGCGCACCGCCGGCGACGAGGTGCAGGCGGTCGCGGACGACGCCGAGACCGTCGTGGATCTCGCCCTGGACCTGGTGCAGCGCGGCCACTGGAGTGTCGGGATCGGCGTCGGCGCGGTGGAGACGCCGCTGCCCGAGCAGACCCGCGCCGGACGCGGCCCCGCCTTCGAACACGCGCGGACCGCCGTCGAACGCGCCAAGAACGCACCCGGCAACCTCGCCGTCGACGGCACCGATCCCGACGCCGCGGCCGACGCCGACGCCGCCCTCACTCTGCTCGCGACGCTGGTGCTGCGCCGCACCGATCAGGGCCGGGAAGCGGTCGAACTCGCCCGCGCCGGACTCCCCCAGGCCCAGGTGGCACAGCGCCTGGGCATCAGCAAGCAGGCGGTGTCGCAGCGCCTGCACACTGCCGGATGGCAGGCCGAACAGGCTGGCCGAACCCTCGCCCGCCGCCTCCTCGAAAGGGCCGACCGTTGACCGTCGTCTCGCTGGTGTTGCTCGCCGTCGTCGCGCTCGCCCCGGTTCTGAGCCTGCGCTCGAACCTGCCGCCGTGGCTCGCGCCGGCGCTCTCGACGGCCGCGTTGATCGGGGCGGCCCTGGCCGCGTCGGCGACGACGGCGGTCCACGGCTTCGCCTACGCCGCCACCCTCGTGCTGACGATGCTCGCGGCGATCACCGGCGGCGGCCCGGCCGTCCTCGCCGCGTTCCGCATCGCCCGCCGCCAGCCCGACGCCGGCCCCGAACCGGCCGCCCCCGCCCCCGGCGGCGCACCGATCCCCGGTCCGCTGCGCGGCGGTCGCGTCATCGGCATCCTCGAACGCGCCGCGGTCGCGGGCGCGGTGCTCGCCGGGTGGCCCGAGGGCATGGCCATCGTCCTGGCCGTCAAGGGCCTGGCCCGCTATCCGGAGCTGCGTGAACCCCAGGCCTCCGAGCAGTTCATCATCGGCACCGGCACCAGCGTGCTGTGGGCGCTCGCGGTGTGCGGGGTCGGATGGGCGCTGATCACCTGAGCGCCGCAGCCTCGTCCCGCACCGCGTCGTCGATCCGGCGCTGGATCCGGCGCATCCCGCGCAACCAGCGGTCGGTGTCGGCGGCGCGTCCCGCGTAGTACTCGGCGACCTCGGGATGCGGGAGGATCAGGAACCGCTCCCCGGACAGGGCGGCCATCACCGAATCGGCAACCTGCCCTGGCGTGAGCACACCGGTTTCGAAGACCACCCGTCCCGCGGCGTCGGTCGGCAGCAGGTCCGTCGCGACCCCCTGGGGGCACAGGCACTGCACGATCACTCCCCTGTCCCCGTAGGTCGCGGAGAGCCACTCCGCGTGGGCGACCGCGGCGTGCTTCGACACCGAGTACGGCGCCGACCCCAGCATGGTGAGCAGACCCGCCGCCGAGGCGGTGACGACGAAGCGGCCGCGGCCACGGTCGAGCCAGCCCGGGAGCAGCGCCCGCGCGGCGCGCACGTGCCCCATGACGTTGACGTTCCAGGACATCTCCCACGCGGCCTCGGCGTCGGGGCCGTCGGCGACCACGCCTGCGTTCGCGAACCACGCGTCGACCTCCCCGAGTTCGGCGACAGCCCTCGCGACGAGCGCGGCCACGCCCGCTTCCCCGGCGGCATCACCGGGGGCGGCGATGCCGCCGATCTCCCGTGCCACGGCGGCACAGGCGTCGGCGTCGCGGTCGTTCACGACGACCCGCGCACCGACTGGCCGAGGCCGGCGCCGGTCACGACAACGCCTGCGTCGCGCAGCCAGTCCGGGTACTCGATCGTCTCCACCAGCTTCCTTTCTCGTCCGTTCGCCGCCCCGTGCGTGGTTTCGGTAGTGGGGACTACCGAAACCACGCACGGGGCGGATGCTCCGAGAGCGATCACATCTTGCTGAGAGCGTCGGTCCCGCCGGCGAGCATCGCCGCGACGACACCGACCGCCGTCACCCCTGTCATCACCAGCGCAACGGCGGCGACCAGCGGATAGCCGCCGTTGGACCAGTACTCGAACAGGATCGTGCCCATCACCTGGGTCTGCGAGGCCCGCACCAGCAGCGACGCGGTGAACTCGTGGGTGAGCAGGACGAACAGCAGTGCCGCGGTTCCACCGAGGCTGCCGCGCATGAGCGGCAGCAGGACCTTCACGTTGGTGGCGACGAACCCGGCGCCGCTCACCCGGGAGGCCTCGAGGTAGGCGTCGCCGAGTGCCAGCATCGACGACAGCTGCATCCGGGTCGCGAACGGCAGCATCAACGTGACGTACACCAGGACGACCACCCACGGGGTGCCGTAGAGGACGATCGGCCCCTGCGTGTAGGTGAGCAGGAACGCCGCACCGAAGATCACCGCCGGCACACCGAGCGGAATCGACACGAGGACGTCCGCGATCACCCGCAGCACCGGGTAGTTGCGTCCCCGGACGATCAGGTTCGCCGCGACGAACCCGAGCGGCAGCACGATCGCCATCGCGATCAGCGAGAACATCACGCTGTTGCCGATCGCGGTGGGGACCGCGGACCCGGAAAAGATCGTGCGGAAGTTGTCGAACGTCAGCGCCGAGAAGCTGATGGTGCCGCTCCAGTACCGCGACAGGGCCACGAACACCAGCGCCAGGATCGGCAGCACCGTCGACAGCAGCGAGAACAGCAGGATGATCGCCACCCCGGTCTTCGAGGGACGGCCCTGCGACCGGAAGGCCTTGCCGCCGTGGGTGACGAAGCGTCGTTGGTTGCCCAGCAGCGCCTTCTGCGCGAACACCACCACGATCCCGACGATCAGCAGCGGCGACCCGAGTGCGGCGGCGGTCGCGAACTGCGCCGGTGAGTCACTGATCTGGAAGTACATCTCCGTCGTCAGCACGCTCACACCGGTGTTGGTGCCCAGCAGCAGGGGTCCGGTGAACTGGCCCAGGCCCAGCAGCAGCGCCACGCCGGCGCCGTAGATCAGGGTCGGGCGCAGCAGCGGCAGCGTGATCTTGAAGAAGACCTTCCATTCCGGCATGCCGGACACCTGTGCCGCTTCGATCATCTCGGAGTTGATGTTCTCGAATCCGGACCGGACGAACATGTACACGAACGAACTCAGCGAGAACCCGGTGATGATCACGATCCACTGGATCGAGTAGATGTCGATCGGGCCTTCCTCCAGGTGCGACCACCACGGCAGATTCCGCAGCATCGCGTTGAGATAGCCCGGCCGGGGCGAGAGCAGGAATGCCCACCCGACGATCGCCGCGACCGCGGGAATCACGATCGGCAGGATGGGCAGGATCTCGAGCACCGCCAGCCGGCGCGGCAGGCGGTTCGCGCCCCACGCCAGCGCGGTGCCCAGCACCATCGCGATCGTCAGCGAGCCGAGCGCGAGACCGACCGTGTTCCACAGAATTCCACCGAGCCGTTCGAGACCGAACGCGCGCTCGTATCCCGCGGCTCCGTCCTCGAATGCGGTCGATTGCAGCCGCACCACCGGGACGACGACCAGATATGCCAGCAGCGCGACGAACGCCACGACACCCAGCCGACGCGCCACCGACCGGACGGCGTCGCTCTGCAATCCACCGGTGACACTCGGGCGCTGTTCGCCGATGTCGTTGCCCGGCAAGGTCACCACAGCCATCGCCCTCACCCCGCCAGGGCGCCGACGAGCGCCTGCTGAGGCATCGCGAGTGCGTTGCCGTCGGTGTCGAAGGTGCGGCCGTCGATCGGTTCGAACGCGAGAACCATCGCCGCGCCCCGGGAGACGGTCCGCGGTGCCCGGGACGAGTCGTACGTCGGGATCCGGGCGTGCAACTGCCGCCGTGCCGAACCCTCGACCGCCACCGAACACATGACATCCAGATGCAGGCCACCGTATTCGACATCGTCGACGTGCACCGCGATCCCGGCCTCGCCGGACCGCAGATCCGCCGCATCGGCGACGAGGCGCACCTTCTCCGGCCGCAACCGGATCACGAACGAGCCCACCGACGCCGCCGCTCGCGGCTGCATGCCGTGGATCTCGGCGCCCAGTGCGTACCACCGGCCGTCGACGTACTCGCACGGCAGCCGGTTCGACATGCCGGTGAAGCCGGCGACGTATTCGTCGACGGGTTCCTCGAACACCTCGCGCGGGGGGCCGATCTGCACGATCTGCCCGGCGCGCATGATCGCCATGCGGGTGCCGAGGGCGAGCGCCTCGCTCTGATCGTGGGTGACGAACACCGCGGTGAACGGCTTGCGCTGGTGCAGATCGTGCAGCTCGGCGCGGACCTGGTCGCGGAGCCGGGCGTCCAGGTTGCTCAGCGGCTCGTCGAACAGCACGAGGTCGGGGTGCGAGACGAGACCGCGAGCGAGCGCGACGCGCTGCTGCTGCCCACCGGAAAGTTCGGCGGGCAGCCGGTCGAGGAGGCGTTCGCAGTCGACGAGGGCCGCGGTCTCCTCGACCCGGCCGCTGTTGAGCGCGTCGGTGAGCTTGCGGGACTTGAGGGGGTACGCGATGTTCTTGCGGACGGTCATGTGGGGCCACAGGGCGTACGACTGGAACACCATGCCGATGAACCGCTTGTCGGGGGTCAGGTTCACTCCCCGCGCGCCGTCGAAGACGACCTGGTCACCGAGGGTGATCGAACCGCTCGCGGGTTGTTCGAGCCCGGCGAGGCATCGCAGCGTGGTGGTCTTGCCGCAGCCGGACGGGCCGAGCAGCACCAGGAATTCGCCGTCCTCGATCTCGAGGTCGAGGTGGTCGACGGCCACGGTCGGGGGCTTGCCGTCGAAGTTTTTCAGCAACTGGCGGATCGAGACATGGGACATCGTGGACTCACTTTCTGACCGGCAGGATTCAGGCCTCGGGGGCGAACAGGGCCGACGCCGGCTCGCGGAGACGGTCGGGGTTCGGGGCGTCGTCGGAGCGGGCGCTGTCGGTCGCGAGCAGATACAACCGTTGCGCGTGATCGTCCGCGCTTCCCCACAGCACGCTCGAGCCCAGGGCCCGGCGGTAGTAGAGGTGGGCGGTGTGTTCCCAGGTGAAGCCGATGCCACCGTGTACCTGGACGTTGGTGGCGGTCGCGAGATCCGCGGCGTCCCCGCAGGCGAGTGCGGCGATGGCGGCCGCTTCGGCGAGATCGCGATCGGTACCCTCCTCGACAGCCCAGATCGCGTGTGCCACAGCGGAATCGGCGAGTTCGACGGCGACGGCCACTTCGGCGAGCATGTGCTTGATGGCCTGGAACTCGCCGATGACACGGCCGAACTGGACGCGTTCCTTCGCGTAGGCGACCGCCGCGTCGAGGCACGCGCGTGCGACTCCGAGGCTGTCGCACGCCAACGCCACGAGAGCCTGATCGCGCACGCGGCCGGGTTCGGGGCGGTCGGTGAGCAGGGTCGCGGGGACGTCCTCGGCGTGGACTCGCGCCAGACCTCGGGTGGCGTCGGTCGTCTGCATCGGCTCCACCGTCAGATGGGTACGGTCGACCGCGTACAAGCCCAGGGATCCGTACCTGTCGACAGCGTGGACCAGGACCGTGTCCGCCGCAACTGCGTCGAGCACGAACTCCGCTCGGCCCGTGAGGGTCACGCCCTCGCCGCCGTCGACGGCACGGAAGGTGCCGTCACCGGGCGTGTCGAGATCGTCCCCGGGGACCACGGTGGCGACGATCCTCGTTCCCGAGGCGATCTCCTCGAGAAGGTCGCGGGCGAGGGGGTGCTCTGCGCAGCGCGCGAGCGCGGTGGCGGCGATGACGCTGCCGAGGACCGGGACGCGGGTCAGTTCCGCGCCGAGGGTTTCGAGGACGGCCGCCACGGTGGCGTAGGAGGTTCCGAGTCCGCCGTGAGTTTCCGGGACGGCGAGGGCACCGACTCCGATCTCGCGGCCGAGCACGGACCACAGGTCGTGGTCGAGGGGACCGTCGCGGTAGACCCGCTCGGACCGTCCGTCGGCCGGGTCGGCTCTGCCGACGGCGGCCCGGATGGTGTCGACGAGGAGCGCCGTGTCCTCTGCGCCGACCGCGCTCGAGAGAATCATGCTGTCGCCTTTCCTGGGGGTGCCGGAGCCGGTTGGACTGCTGCCGGCGTCGGGGATCTGCTCAGTCCGAGGACGGGAGGGGGCGGGCCTGTTTTTCGGCGAGCACCGCGTCGCCGATCGCCAGGGGGCCGGCGCCGGGCCGTACGCACAGCACCTCGACTCCCCCGCCCTCGTATCGCTTTCCGATGAGCAGTCCCGGAGTCGTCGCCGCCGGGGCGGCCGGTGCCGCGTCGGCGGACATCGGCTCTCCCCCGCACAGCAGGGGGCCGGCCACGTTGTCGTCCACACGGACGATCACGACTTCCGCGCCGCACACGGGGCTCTTGAGACGTTCTCCGACCTTCATGTTTCATTCCTCTCGTGTCCGGGACCGGTTCGGTCACCGGAGGCTCGCCGGGGGTGCCGGGATCGGCGCCCCCGGCGGCCGGGGGTTGTTACTGACTGGAACCGAACAGCCGCGCGAACTCGGCCCGGAAGGCCTCGGTGTCGTCGGCGGTGACGATCCGGCTGTTGACCCAGATGTCGTCCGCGGACGTCGCGGCCGTGGAGATGCCGGGCAGCACGGAGCCGGCGCGGTCGGCGACGGCCTCCTGTCCCGCCTTGGTCACCAGGAAGTTCGCGAACAGCTGTGCGGCGTTGGGATGGGGCGCGTTCGCCAAGACTCCGGTGAGGAAGGGAGCACCGAAGACCGGTGAGGGCAGACCGGAATCGACGGGCGCGCCGGCTTCTTTTTCCGCGGTGAGCGGCATGGTGTAGACGGCTGCGGCGATTTCACCGGAGGTCAGCGCCTGGGCCATCGCCTGGGCGCCCGGGTAGGTGCGGGGCTTCTGGCCCGCGAGCTTCTCGACGAAGTCGGGAGACACCGTGTCGCCCAGGAAGTCGTAGAAGTCCACGACCGCGGACGACACCGGAAGCATCACGCCGATCTTCCCGTCCGCGAGCGAGGGATCGAGCAGCCCCTCGTATCCGTCGATGCCGTCCGGGACCCGGCTGGTGTTCCAGCCGTAGGTGAGAACCGCAGCCGACGAGAGGAAGATCCGGTCGTCGTCGCGCAGGAACTTCTCGCGGTCGAACTCGGCGGCGCCGAAGGCCGGACCGGTGACCGGGACGAAGTACCCCTCGGCCAGGCGCGTGTCCACCCAGGGCCGGGAGGCGGTTGCGATGACGTCGGCCGTATGACGACCGGTTTCCGCTTCCGCCGCGAGCTTGGTCTGGAGGTTGGCGTCGTTGTCGCGCACGATCTCGACCTCGATGCCGTACGCCGACTCGAATCGGGAAGCGAGTTCCTGGAGGTTGTCCGTCGGCTGGCCGGTGAAGTAGGTGACCGAGCCCTCCTGCTCGGCAGCCTCGACGAGCTCCGCCCAGGCGCTGTCTCCGGCGGGGCCGAGATCGTCGGCGGAGACCTCGGTCGTGGCACCGGATCCACACCCAGCGACAGCGAAGGTCACTGCGGCGATACCTATTCCGGCGATCGAGCGACGAAGCGACGCGAATCTCATGGCAGAC
The DNA here is from genome assembly GCF_015865005.1 of Rhodococcus sp. CX. Lineage (NCBI taxonomy): Bacteria > Bacillati > Actinomycetota > Actinomycetes > Mycobacteriales > Nocardiaceae > Rhodococcus > Rhodococcus sp. CX. The sequence continues at coordinate 18,573 of NZ_JADZGH010000117.1, read as the reverse complement.
CTTTCGGGGAGGTTTTGAAAGAGTCGAGCGACGTGCGCCGGGGACGCACGGGGTCGAACGGTGGGTCGCGGAGGGTGCTCAGCTTCCGGAGGTGGCACGGCCGTGGACGCGACTGCGCGCCTCACGCCAGGTCAGGCCGCGGTCCGCACGAGCCTCCGCGGGGAGTCCCAGAAGCCGCTCGGCGACGATGTTGCGCTGGATCTGATCCGAGCCGCCGGCGATGCTGTAGCCGGGGGCGCCGAGAACGTGCGCATTCCATTCGTAGGTACCGGGGATACCGGTGTCGGCGATGAGGTTGCGGCCCAACACCGTTCGGGCTGCAGCGGAGACCGCGGCAAGCTTGTCGACCCACTGGATCTTGCGGACCGATCCGATCGCCGAGGGAGCGGCTCCGCCGTCGCGCGCCTGACGGTCGCGCAGCAGATCCACCGCGGCCAGCTGCTGACGCAGATACACCCGGGCCAGCTGCTCTCGCACGCGCGGGTCCTCGTCACGGCCGAGCCGCCGGGCCGTGGCGACGAGCTGGGAGAACTGTCCGCCGACGTTCGCGGTGTTCGAACCGCCCTCGCGCTCGAAGGCGAGCGTGGTCAGGGCGACGGACCATCCCTTTCCCACCTCTCCGAGACGCAGGGAGTCGGGGATGCGGACCCGATCGAGGAACACCTCGTTGAAGCTGCTGCCTCCGGACATCTGCCGGATCGGGCGGATCTCGACGCCAGGGGCGTCGAGGGGCACGAGGAATGCGGTCATGCCCTGGTGCTTCGGCTGATCGGGATCGGTGCGGGCGATGAGTTCACCCCATTCGGCGAACTGTGCTCCGGACGTCCAGACCTTCTGCCCCGAGACGATCCAGTCGTCACCGTCCCGCACCGCGCGAGTTCCCAGATTCGCGAGGTCGGAGCCGGCATCGGGCTCGGAGAACAGTTGGCAGGCAAGAAGCTCACCGCGAAGCATCCGCGGCAGGAACCGCTGCTTCTGCTCGTCGGTACCGAGGAGCCTGATGGTGGGGGCGATGAGGTGCAGGGTGACCGAGACGAGCTCGTGCGGCGGGAGCGGGCACAATTCGTTCTCGATCCGCGCGAAGGCTTCGGCGATCTCGGTTCCGGCTTCCGCGCCGCCGTACTCGCTCGGCCATCCGAGCGCTCCGTAGCCGGCGTCGAACTTCTCGCGCTGCCAGGTGCGGTGGCGGTCGAGGAGCGCTCGCTCCTCGTCTTCGCCGAGATCGTGGAAGACCGAGACGTCGTACTCGTCCTCGCGGACGGTGAACGCCAGTCGGGCCAGGGTGTCGGTCACCCAGGTGCGGGCACGGGTCTCGAATTCCGAGAGGGACATGAATACTCCACTGGCTGAGGCTGTCCGGGGGACGGGACAGTCGGGCTTCTGGTCGGTCCGCGGCCGGTGGCAGAAACTATCCGCTCGGCATCCATTGGGAACATACGCATATTAACGGAGATTTGGATCACAGTCCAGCAGTACGGGAGACGCGTGTCACCCCGCGACCGCCGGCCCGGCGCGGACCGCCGGTGCCGGCCCCGCACGTCGCGCGCGGGGGCCGGCACCTGGGACTCGAGGACGTCAGTCCAGGTTGTAGAGGGCCGCGGCGTTGTCGTGGAGGATCTTGCGCGCGTCTTCCTCCGACAGGTGCGCGAAGTTGCGCCGGAGGTAGTCGTCCGGGCGAATGGCATCGCTCGCCGGTCCCGGGGACATGGACGTGGGGTGGGGGTAGTCGGTCTCGTAGAGCACGTTGTCGGCGCCGAGCTGTTCGATCGCGCTGCGTGCGGAATCCTGCTCGAACCAGAAGCAGCCGAAGATCTGCCGCTTGAAGTATTCGCTGGGCAGCAGTTCGTAGTTCGGGTGCTCCTTGTGCACGCCGCTGTTCCGCCACTGCCAGTCCATGCCCTCGAGCGCGAACGGCATCCAGCCGATACCCGATTCGACCGAGACGAACTTCAGATCCGGGAAGCGGTCGCAGATGCCGCCGAAGATGAGCTGGGAGATCGTCCGGGCGTTGTCCATGAAGAACGAGATGCCCATCATGCCGTAGTTGGCCGCCACGCCGTTGCTCTCGTGCCCGAAGCCGCTCAGATCGACCTCACCGGAGGCGATGTGGAAGTTGATCGGCAGCTTCTTCTCCTGCGCCGACGCCCACAGCCGGTCCCAGTACGGGTCGGTCAGCATCGGCAGCCCGAAGGCGGCCGGGTTCTGGGTGAACACCAGGCCCTTGTGCCCGGCGGCCGCGACACGCTCGACCTCGGCGAGGGTGGCCTCCATGTCCCAGAAGGGCAGGATGCCCACCGGAACGTAGCGGCCCGGCGCGAACTGCGCCCATTCGGTCAGGTAGTCGTTGTAGGCGCGGACACACTCGAGCTGCAGTTCGTTGGAACCGTTGGACTGCAGCGTCTTCTGGCTGAAGACCGCGACGTTCGGGTACAGGATCTGCGCGTGGATGCCGTAGTCGTCCATGAGCGCCAGGCGCTTGCCCGGATCCCACGAGCGCGGATCGGTGTCGACGAAGCGCGGAGGGCAGCTCGGCGGGTACTCGTGCCAGCCGGCCATCGCCGGGGCGCCGACGGCGCTCATACGGGTTCCGGAGACGAACCACGCCTCGTCGCCGCGCGCCTCGTCCCACCGCACGTGAGGAACGAGATCGCCCCACTTCTTCGACATCCGGGACGTCCACAGGTCCGGCGGCTCGACGACATGGGTGTCGGTGTCGATGATCTTGATATCTCGAAGGTCGTACACGAGAACTCCTCTTGTGGAGATAGGGAAGGGAAACTGTCGGTGCGCAGGTGCGCGGGAGGCGGCGACCTCAGGTCGCAGCCGGAAGGCTCCGTCGGATCGGGCCGGAATCTCTGTCCGGTCGGGCGGAGAGGCTCTACTTGATCGCGCCGGCGATCTTGAGTTCGACGATGCGGTCCCAGTCCAGACCGTGTTCGAGCAGCACCTCGTCGGTGTGTTCTCCGTGATGAGGGGCTCGCGTCAGCGTCGGGGCCTGCCCGCCGAAGGAGGTCGGTGCCGTCACCATGTCCAGGGTCCGCCCGTCCTCGTACTCGACGGTGCGGACGAAGCCGTTGGCCAGGGCCTGCGGATCCGACAGCACGTCGATCGGCTTGCGGAAGACGTCCCACTGGCCTTCCTGCTTGCCGAGGATGTCGGTCCACTCGGCGAGGGTGCGCTGTTCGAAGACCTCGGTCAGGATCGCCGTGCACTCACGGGAATTGCGCGCGCGGTCCTCGAAGGTCGCGAAGCGCGGATCGTCGATCAGGTGGGACAGGCCGATCGCCTCGCACAGGCCGGGCCAGAACTTCTGGCTCTGCAGCAGCGCGAGATGGATGTAGCGACCGTCGCTGGTCCGGTAGATGTTCGAGACGGGGTTGACCGGGTTGTGGCGGTCGGGATACGGCAACTCGTCGGCGCCGACCATCTGGCAGCCCGCGATCGTCGCCTGCATCGCCCACGCACCGACGGAGAACAGCGAGGTATCCACGACGATGCCCTCACCGGTGCGTTCACGGTGGAGGAGGCCGGCCGCGATCCCACCGGCCAGGGCCATGCCGCTCTGGGAGTCGCCGAAGGCGGGTCCCGGCATGTTGGCAGGCCAGTCCAGGTCGTCCGGAGCGATGGACCCGGCGGCCCCCGAGCGTGCCCAGTAGGTGATGCCGTCGAAGCCGCCCTTGTCGCTGTCCGGGCCGGCCACGCCCTGGGCGGTGCCCCGCGCGTACACGATCCGGGGATTGCGGGCGAAGATGTCGTCGACGTCGATGCCGAGTTTGGCGCGCGCATCGGGCAGGAAGTTGGTCATGAAGACGTCGGCGGATTCGACGAGCTTCATGAGGACCTCGCGGCCCTCCGGGTGGGCGATATCCAGTGCGACGGCACGCTTTCCGCGGTTGTTGATCTCGAACAGGCTCGCGAGGCCGTCGACGTGGGCGGGGACACCCCAGGCCGCGGTGGACCGGGTGGGGTCACCGAAATCCGAGTGCTCGACCTTGACGACGTCGGCTCCCCAGTCGGAGAGGATCGCGGCCGCCGAGGGGACGAACGCGTACAGCGCCACCTCTACGACCTTGATCCCGTTCATCACCGTGGTCATCGAGTGTTCTCCTTCGTCGTCTCGCGGCCGCGAACGGCCGCGCGCAGGATGGGAAGTCAGCGCCGAACGACTCCGCGAGAGGCGGTCCGGAATTCGGCGGATGCTCGGACGTGAGCTGAAAACACCGTAACTATAGCAATGTTTTGTGCGTTGTACATCACAATTTTCGGGAGGCCGTGAGGCGACGCCGCGCGGGATGGGTCAGTAGAGCGACTCACCCCCATCCACCACGAGGTTCGTGCCGGTGACGAACGCCGAATCCGGACTCGCGAGATACAGCGCGGCAGCGGCCATGTCCGCCGGGGTTCCCGCCCTGCCCATCGGCACGGTCGCGGCCCGCTCGTCGAACAGGTTGTTGCGGTCCTGGGCCAGTGGGGTCGCCGTGATACCGGGCGACAGCGCGTTCACGCGCACCCCGGTGGGCGCGAGCTCGTAGGCCGCGAGGCGGACCAGCTGGTTGAGTCCCGCCTTCGAGGTGCCGTAGGGAACGAGCGAGGGACGCGCACCGAGCGCCCGGATCGAGGAGACGACGATGATGGACCGGTTTTCGTCCGTGCGCTCGACCATCGATCGCGCCGCCGCCTGCACGCAGAGGAACGTCCCCGTGAGATTCAGGTCGATGCAGTCCTGCCACTGCTGCGGTGTGAGTTCGAGGAAGGGCACCACGCTCCCGCTGCCGGCATTGGCGACGAGTACGTTGAGCGGCCCGTTCCGGTCCTGGGCGGTTTCGAACATCGCGGCGATCGAATCCGCGTCGCTGATGTCCGCGACGACGCCCGAGACCCGAGCCGTGTCCTCGCACCGCGTCTGCAGTCTCCCGACCGCCGCGTCGAGCACCTCCGGCCGGCGTGCCGCGAGGGAAACCGTCGCGCCCGCTTCGAGCAGACGTTCGGCGATCCCGTAGCCGATTCCTTCGCTGCCCCCGGTAACCAGGACATGCTGACCGGCGAGAGTCCTTGCGCCCGTATTCGTTGCGGAAATGTCGCGTGTAGGTGTGTTCTGAGTCATAGAAAGTGGTATAGCATTAACCAACCGAAACATACATATATTTGGGGGTAGCCTTGATCGCGGAACTCTCTCCCTATACTCGGCCGCACGCTCACCCCCGCCCGGACGAGTGCGGGTCCCTGCAGACGACGAGGACACCATGACTCGCAACTTCACAAGTTCGCAGTCGGATACCGCCGCGCGACGACGCGCGGTAGCCATGACTCGCAACGAAAAGGTCTCGCGCACCGTGGCACGCATGGTCGCCAGGGAGATCGCAGACCGGCAGCTGGCTCCCGGTTCACCCCTCGAGGCCGAATCCGAGATGGCGCGGCGCTTCGGCGTCGGCCGTGCGTCCGTTCGCGAGGGGCTGCGCCTGCTCGAGGCGCAGGGCCTGGTGACGGTACGGCAGGGACTCGGCGGCGGACCGATCGTCTCCGAACCCACGGGGAGCGAATTCGGCGACACCCTGTCGATGTATCTGCAGGCGAAAGGCGTTCGATTCCGTGAGGTCGCCGAGGCGGCACTGGAGATGGAAGGCCTCGCGGCCGCGATGCTCGCCGATCGCGTCGCAGCGGGCGAGGACGTCGATCTCGACGCACTGGCCGGCAAACACATCGTGCCGGAGATGTCCGACGACGAAGTCATCGACACCGCAGTCGGATTCCACCAGACACTGCGGGAGATGTCCGGAAACTACATCCTCACCCTCACCGGGTCGGCGCTCGCGCACATCTACACCTTCCGCATGCTCGAAGCGCACCCCGATGTCTGGGACGACGAGGAGCGCGAAGGCTTCGAAGGACCCCACAAGGCGATCCACAACGCCATCGCCGCCGGCGAGTCCGAACTTGCCCGCCGTCTCGCACGCGAGCACATGCGCGAGGTGATCGACAATCTCTCCGCTCTGAACCCCCGGATGCTGAACGAACGCGTGGATTGGCGCTGACTGTCCCACCTTTCGGTCTCGACCTGCATCCCGGGCACCCACCCGTGACCTGAACATCGACCACCGGCGATCCGGCGCGCCCGCACGGCCGCCGGATCGTCGCCGCAGGTCGTCGTACCGAACCGGAGATCAGCTTGCCGTCGAATCCTGTTCCCGATCCGAAACGTCCACGCGGGCGCACCGCACTCCCCCGCGCGGGCTGGGCGGTCGCCTTCGCCACGGTCGGGGTGTTCATGGGCATCGGGGTCGTGAGCCCGATCCTTCCGTCCGTCTCCAGCGAACTCGGCGGGTCGCCGGCCCAGGTGTCCCTGCTGTTCACCAGCTACATGGCGGTGATGGGCCTGGCGATGGTGGTCACCGGATGGATCTCGAGCCGGATAGGGGCACGTACCACCCTGCTGATCGGCCTGTCGCTCATCGCACTTGCCGCGGTGGGATCGAGCGCATCGTGGGCCCTCGGGCAGATCATCGGGTTCCGCGCCGGATGGGGGCTCGGCAACGCACTGTTCGTCGCGACGGCCCTGGCCGCGATCGTGGCGACGATGCCCGGACACCATTCACGCGCGATCACCTGCTACGAAGCCGCAGTGGGCGCCGGGATCGCCACCGGCCCGCTGCTCGGTGGCATCCTGGGGCAGATCTCCTGGCGCGCCGCGTTTCTCGGCTCCGCCTCCCTGATGGCTCTGTCCTTCGTCGTTCTGGCGGTGGTTCTTCCTCGCACGCCGGGAGCATCCGAACCGACCGCGATCACCGCACCCTTTCGCGCCCTCGCCCATCGGGGGCTGTTCTCGGTCGCCGCGGTGTCGCTGCTCTACCATCTCGGACTCTTCGCGTTGTTCTCCTACGGACCGTTCGTGCTGGGATTCTCGCCCGTTCGAACAGGTTTCATCTTCTCCGGCTGGGGCGTGTGCCTGGTCTTCGCGTCCGTCGTGGCCACACCCCGCCTGAGAGTATCGGTGGGCGCCGTACCGACCGTCGCGGCCGCTCTCGTCCTGTTCGCGACGACTCTCGCGATCGTCGCCGTCTTCACGGACAACCGCGCGGTCGTAACGACCTGCATCATCGTCTCCGGCCTGTTCGTCGGACTGCTCAATGCGCTCGTGACCGAGATCGGGATGCAGGTGTCCACCGTGGACGGAGCCACCGCGGCGGCGAGCTACAGTTTCGTCCGCTTCGGCGGCGGCGCCTGCGCACCGTGGCTTGCCGGGTGGCTCGGCGAGGTCACCAACCCGCACGTGCCGTTCGCGGTGGCCGCGGGCGCCACCGCACTCGGACTGGGGGCCCTTGCATTCGGCCGACGAAGCCTGTCCGAGCTGCCCCGTCGCGGAGCCCCCGGTCCGCGGCCCCACGACCGGCAGACCCCTGCGGAGGGCGGGCCGATCGCGCCTGCCGCCGGCCCTTCCACGATCAGGGGGTGACGTAGACCACTGGACGCGCTATGCTCCTAACAACCTAAATATACGCATGTTTTCGGGCGCTCTTCTGCCCGGACGGCAGCTACCCTTCCCGGCATCGAAAGGCCTCCTCATGAGCGAACTTTCCCTCGGATCCGGTTCCGTCGTCGTGACCGGCGGAACCGGTGGTCTCGGCACCGCGGTCACCGAACGTCTCCTCGCGACCGGCTCGCGGGTCGTCGTCCCCTGGTACGACGAGGCCGAAGCGAGTCGGCTGACGCCACACCCCGATCTCGTCCTCGTCAAGGCCGATCTGTCCGACGAGAACGACGTCGAGCGGGTCGTCGGCCTCGCCACCGCGGACGAATCCCGGCCGTTGACCGGACTGGTCAACCTCGTCGGAGGCTTCCACTCGGGGAGCCGCGTCCACGAGACACCCGTCGACGTGCTCGACGCCCAGCTCTCCCTCAACCTGCGGATCGCCTACCTCGTCACCCAAGCGGCACTGCCCGAACTCATCCGGCGCGGTGGCGGTTCGGTCGTGTGCATCGGTTCGGCAGCCGCGACACACCCGTTCCCGGGCGCCGCCGGCTATATCGCCTCGAAAGCCGCTGTCGCAGCGCTGGTCCAGAGCATGGCGGTCGAGTACGCTCCCGACTCGATCCGTGTCAACGGCCTGGTGCCGTCCATGATCGACACCCCTGCCAACCGACAGGCCATGCCGAACGCCGACACCTCCTCATGGGCCCGCCCGGCCGACATCGCCGAGGTCATCGCGTTCCTGCTGAGCGACTCCGCCCGGTCGGTGACCGGCGCACTGATCCCCGTCACCGGGACCACCGCCGGTCATTGATCGCACACCCCGTGGACGCAGGAGGACCCCGCAGCCGAAGCCGCGGGGTCCTCCTGCGTTCGGTTCACCGAAGGCCCAACGCGGACCTCACGCCGAGCCGGTCCGCGAGGGCCGCCAGGTTTGCACGTCGCTCCGCGACGGTCGCACCCTTCCAGCCCGCGTCCGCCCACACGACGAGGTCGTCGAGTCCGTGTTCCCGATACCGTTCGAGATCGGCCGCGGTGGTCTCCTCGGTCACCTCGACCCGCACGTAGCACGGGAACTCCGTGTTCCCGCCCGTCTCCAGGCGGTGCCGGCGCAGTACGCCCACCAACTCCACGGCCTCCTCGAAAGTGGGTGTGCCCGAGGAGATCCAGGCGTCACCGAGACGAGCTGCACGAGCAAGCGCGCGGGGCCCGTTGCCCCCGTAGACGACCGGCACGGCCACGGGTCGAGGATGCAGCCGGACCTCGTCGAACCGATAGAAGGTGCCCTCGTGGGAGAACGACTCGCCGCCCCACGCCTTGCGCAGGATCTCCACGCACTCGTCGGTGCGGGAGAACCGCCCGGCGAAGGGCACGTCGAGCGCGGCGAACTCCTCTTCGAGCCACCCGGCGCCGACACCGAACAGCAGCCTCCCGCAGCTGAGTTCCTGAACGGTGATCGTGCTGCGCGCGGTGTGCAGGGGATGACGCAGCGCGGTGACATACACGGCCGTGCCGAGCCTCAGGCGTTCGGTGACCGCCGCGATCGCCGCGTGCAGGGCGAGCGGATCGGTGAGTTCGGTCGTGTCGTCGACGATCGGCCCCGAGTGATGCTGGCGGGTCCCCGCCGACGGGTGCTCGCTCGCGTACGCGGCCGGATGCAGCACGTGCTCCCCCAGCCACAGCGCGTCGAACCCCAGTTCGTCGGCGGCGCGGGCCAGCTCGAGCGCGTCGTGGGGGGTGGTTCCGTAGGTGCACAGTCCGAGCGTGGACACGGTCTCTCCTCGAGGTCGGGTGACGGCGACATTCGTGTGGTGGCGGCGTTCGTAGAACGCCGAAGGGGCACGTCCGGTGGCACGAGGCGGCCGGACGTGCCCCTTCGAGGCGGACTCCCGGTCAGGCCGGGAGCAGCCCGAGCGCCCGGCGCGCGAGCGGCGCGACAAGCTCCCCGCGCTGTCCCATCCGCGGATCGGTGGTCTCCCCGCGCACGAACCGCGCGTAGAGCTGCTGCAGGATGACCACGGTCTTCCAGCAGCCGAAGGCCTCGTACCAGTCGATGCGCGAGAGGTCGAGCTCGCTGCCCGAGGCGTAGCGCTCGACGATCTCCGCCCGCGACGGCAGGTCCAGTGCGTGCATGCCCGGCACCACGATGAACGCCGCATCCGAATCCGGGTCGACGGTCCGGTCCGGCCAGTAGTTGAGCAGGGTGCCCAGGTCGACCAGCACGTCACCGGTGGTGGCCATGTCCCAGTCGAACACCGACTTCACCCGATCGGGGTTCTCGTGCGGGAACTGGCAGTTGTCGACCTTGTAATCGTTGTGCACGATCCCGGCCCGCTGACTCGCCGGAACATCGGCCCGGATACGACGGCCGACCTCCTCGACGAGTTCGGCGACCTCGCGTCCGGGCGCGTACTCGGCAACCGCGTCCCACCGGGCCGACCAGCCGGCGACCTGCCGTTCCAGATATCCCTCCGGCCGGCCGAGATCGGCGAGATCACACGACGCCGGGTCGACCGCGTGCAGATCGGCGAGCGCATCGACCACGGCGAAACCGATCCGCCTTCCGGCATCGGCGTGCTGCGCCATCGAGTCCGGGATCTCGTCCCAGACCACGACTCCTTCGCGGTACTCGGAGACGAAGAACTCGGCCCCCACGACGGAGGTGTCCGCGCAGTGCAGCAGCGCGCGCGGAGCCCGGTCGTATGCGCGGTACAGGCGGGAGAGCACCCGATGCTCACGCGCCATGTCGTGTGCGCCGCGCGCGATCTTCCCGAAGGGCGGCCGCCGCACGACCAGAGGCCGGTCTCCGAAGGACACCCGGTAGGTCAGATTCGCCGAGCCGCGCGGGAACTGCAGCACGGAGAACTCCCCGTCGAGTCCGTCGACGTGGGACCGCAGGTACGTCTCGAGCGCGTCCCAGTCGAGTTCCTCACCAGGACGGACGGGGGCGACCTCGACGCGCGGCTCCTCCGCGACACCGGTCATCACTGCACCCCCAACGCGGGCAGCCCGAACTTGGCCTCCGCTGCGGCGTCCTGGGCGAGCAGGTGGGCCGTGGGGAACAGTCCCTCGGCCGGCGTCGCCGTCTTCAGCAGCTGCTTGGCGATCTGCTGCTTGTGCAGTTCGGTCGCGCCGTCCGCCAGGCCCATGTGGTAGCTCTCGAGCAGCCACTTGCCGAACGGCATCTCGGTGGAGATGCCGAGCGAGCCGTGCAGCTGGATCGCGCGGGAGACGACGTTGTTGAGGACCTTCGGCATCACCATCTTCACGGCGGAGATGTCTGCGATGACCTTCTTGTAGTCGTCGAGCCGGTCGATTTTCCACGCGGTGCGCAGCACGAGGAGACGGAACTGCTCGAGGTCGACCCACGACTCGGCGATCATGTCCTGCACCATCTGCATGTCCGCGAGCGAGCGGCCGCGGGTCTGCCGCGACACGGCGCGTTCGAGCATCATCTCCAGCGACGCCTTGACCAGGCCGACGGTGCGCATCGCGTGGTGGATGCGACCGCCGCCGAGCCGGGTCTGGGCGACGGCGAAGCCCTCGCCCTCCTCCCCGAGCAGGTGGTCGGCGGGGACGCGCACGTCGGTGTAGCGGATGTAGGCGTGGGTGCCCTCGGATTCCTGGTGACCCCACACGCTGACGTTCCGGACGATCTCGATGCCCGGCGTGTCCATGGGGACGACGAACATCGACGCCCGCTTGGTGCGGGGGGCGTCGGGGTCGGTCACGGCCATCACGATGAGGAACGACGAGAACCGGGCGTGCGAGGAGAACCACTTCTCGCCGTTGATGACGTAGTGGTCGCCGTCGCGGACGGCGCGGGTGACGAAGCTCGTCGGGTCCGAGCCGCCCTGGGGTTCGGTCATCGAGTAGCAGGAGACGATGTCGCCGTCGATGAGCGGCTGCAGATAACGCTCCTTCAGTTCCGGTGTGCCGTAGTGCGCGAGGATCTCCGCATTACCGGAATCCGGTGCCTGGCAGCCGAACACGACCGGCCCGCTGTGGGTGGCGCCGAGGATCTCGTTGAGCAGCGCGAGCTTGAGCTGGCCGTAGCCGGGCCCGCCGAGCTTCGGGCCGAGATGGCAGGCCCACAGGCCCTGCTCCCGCACAATCTGCTGCAGCGGACGGATGAGTTTGTTGCGCGTCGGATCGGTCACGTCCCACGCGTGTTCGATGACGCGGTCGACGGGCGCGACCTCCTCGTCGACGAACTTCTGCACCCAGTCCAGCTTCGCCTGGAACTCGGGGTCGGTTTCGAAATCCCATGCCATGTCGATCGTCTCCTGCCGTTGTCGTGAAGATTCGGGGTGGTCAGCGCGTGAGGACGGTGCACGCACTGATACCGGGGGCGCCGTAGACGTGGGTGAACCCGACCTTCGGGTCACCCGGGACCTGCCGGTCTCCGGCGGCACCGCGCAGCTGCACGACGTTCTCGTACACCTGGCGCAGGCCGGTCGCGCCGATCGGTTCGCCGTTGGCGAGGCAGCCGCCGTCGGTGTTGACGGGAATCGCCCCGCCGATTTCGGTGGCGCCGGACCGGATGAGGGTCTCCTGCTCGCCGTGCTTGCACAGGCCCGTCTCGGCCAGGTGCATGATTTCGGCACCGGCCTCGGTGTCCTGGATCTGCGCCACGTCGACGTCGCTCGGGTCGATCCCGGCGGCCTCGAACGCCGCCCGGGAGGCGGTCACCGTCGGCCCGTCGGCCCGTTCGGGTGAGGTCCACGGGCTGAACACCTCGAACGAACCGAACAGCCGGGACCGCAGTTCGGCGGCCTCGAGGAAGACCGGGGTGTCGGTGTAGCGGTGGGCCTGGTCGGCGCGGGCGAGCACGAGCGCGACCCCGCCCTCTGCCGGGGAGCAGAACATGTACTGGGTGAGCGGGTCGTTGACCATCGTGGCGCCGGCGATCTCCTCCTCGGTCAGAGGGGTGCGGCGCCACGCGTGCGGGGCGAGCGAGCCGTTGCGGAACGCCTTGGCGGCCACCGTGGCCAGCAGCGATTTCGGCAGTCCGTGTTCGACGAGGTACCGCTGGATCTTCATGGCGAAGAACTGGGTGGTGACCATCATCCCGGACTCGCCGTACCAGCGGCCCAGCCCGTTGTCCTCGGGGCGCGGGTTGAACGCGCCGCGGGGATGCTTGTCGAACCCGACGACGAGACCGAGATCGGCCTCGCCGGACCGGATCCGGCTGACCGCCGAGGTCAGCGCGCTGCCGCCGGTGGCGCATCCGTTGGAGACGTTGACGAAGGGCAGTCCGGTCAGGCCCAGGGTGGACACGAGGGTGTCGGCGTTGCCGGCGGAATCGCTGCCGCCGTAGGCGAACTGGATGTCCTTGAACTCGACTCCGGCGTCGGCCATCGCCTGCCGGGCCGCGTAGGCGCCCTGTTCCAGGCCGCTCACGCCCTCGGTGCGGCCGAACCTGTGGATGCCGATACCGACGATCGCGACCTTCATGCCGTCTCCTCCTTGCTCGGTGCGAATGCGAAGGTGACGACCTCGGTGCCGTCGTCGTCGACATGGTTGACGATGCTGCACAACCGCATCGGCATCCCGATCTCCAGCGACTCCGGGTCGTTCACGGTGAGACGGGACTCGACGATCACGTCACCGAGGTCGATGTAGCCGACCCCGAAGGGGGTGAACGGTTCGGTGTGCAGGAACGGCTTCTTCGGGGCGAAGGACTGCACGGTGTAGGACCAGAGCACCCCCTCGGTGGGCAGAGCCTCGGGGTTCATCTCCGCGGCGCCGCAGCGGGGGCAGCTGTGCTGGATCGGGAAGGTGACGGTCGCGCAGCGGGCGCAGCGGGCACCGCGCAGCGCGCTGCTCGGGTCGTCGTCCACGAACAGGACCGGGTCGATCGGTCGGGTGGGTGCCGTGGTCATTCGTCCTCCCCGGTTCCGGCGCTCGCGCGCTCGGTGTCGATCTCCCAGACGGGCAGGACCACGGGGTTTCCGGCGGCGTCCTCCCCGAGGTCCTCGAAGGTGCAGCGGACGGGGGTGCCGGCGGTGACCTCGGCGCGACCGGGCAGGTTACCGATCAGGCGCACGCCGGCCGCCTCGCCGTCGAGGTCGACGACGATCACGGTGTACGGCACCGGGAACAGCGGATGGACCTGATGTTCGACGACGGTGTGGCTGTACACGGTGCCGGTGTGGGCTGCCGGCTTCCACGACACCTCGGTGCTCGCGCAGTACACGCAGCGGGGCCGCGGCAGGTGGATGCGCCGACCGCAGTCCTCGCAGGTGAGGATCTCGATGCGGTTCTCGGCTGCGGCGGAGAAGAAGCCGGCGCTTCCCCGTTCGGTGACGAGGGGACGGAGCCGGGCGGTGGTAGCCGCGCTCGCGGCTGCGGCGGCGCTCATGCCGCCACCAGGATCAGCGCGGATGCCGCCGGCGGCGGAGCCGAGGTGACCAGGGAGACCTGTGCACCCTCGACCTGACTCGTGGAGGTGCCGCGGATCTGCCGCACCCCTTCGACGACGTGGTTCATTCCGTGGATGTATCCCTCGGACATGTGTCCTCCACTGGTGTTGATCGGTATCGCTCCGCCGAGATCGATCTGGCCCTCGGCGAGGAAGTCGCCGGTGTCGCCGCGCTTGCAGAACCCGTAGTCCTCGAGCTGGATGAGGGCGGTGATCGAGTAGCAGTCGTAGATCTGGGCGACGTCGACGTCCGCCGGTCCGAGACCGGCCCGGCTGTAGAGCGTCTCCTGGCATTCCCGCGACGGCAGCGCGGTGATGTCCTCGCGCATGAGCGTCGGGTACATCAGGCCCGGCTGCGGATGACGGCAGGTCGACATCGCGACCGACCGGATGAGCGCCGGAGCCTGCCGCAGGTCCTTCGCGCGTTCGGCGGTGGTGACGACGACCGCTGCGGCACCGTCGGTTTCGAGACAGTAGTCGAACAGCCGCAGCGGCGACGACAGCATGCGCGAGTCGAAGTAGTCGTCGAGCGTCATCGTCCGGTCGTACATCTGCGCGGCAGGATTCGCATTGGCACGCTTGCGGGTCACCAGAGCGATCTGCGCCAGTTGCTCGGAGGTCAGACCGGTCTGGGTCATGTAGCGCTGGGCCACCAGCGCGAAGTACTGGCCGGACGAGAGCAGCCCGTAGGGGCCGAAGAACTCCTCGAAAGTCTCGTTGCCGCCCACCTCCGGGGTGACGACCGGAGACAGACCGAAGCGGCGGCCGGAGCGGCCGTTGAGCGAGCGGAAGACGACCACGGTGGTCGCCTGACCACTCATGATCGCGGCGACGGCCTGGGCGACCATCGCGGCCGGGCCGGAGCCGCCGGGGCCGGCTTCGCCCCAGTAGGTCAGGTGCGGGACGCCGAGGCCGTCGGCGAGGGCCGCGCACGAGACGAGATCCATGTCGTTGCGGACGACGCCGTCGACGTCGGCCGGGGTCAGTCCGGCGTCCTCGAGGGCCGCCGCGGCGGCCTCGACGGCGAGCGCCGTGACGGAGACACCGGAGTCCTTCGAGAACGCGGTGGTTCCGATTCCTGCGATGGCGCAGGCATCCCTGCGCCAGGTCGGGTCGGTGGGCATGTGTGAGTCACCTCTGTGTCGTGCCCGCTGCGAGCGGGCGGGAAGTCAGTTCGCGGTCAATCCGCCGTCGGCGGCGATCGCTGCGCCGGTCACGAAGGAGGCGTCGTCGGACAGGAGGAAGGCCACCACCGACGCCATCTCGGCCGGTTCCGCCGAGCGCCCGAGCGCGGTGTTCTCCACCACCCGGCTGCGGGTCGGTTCCGGTTCCGGGCCCTGCAGCGCCCGTGAGTTCACGCGCAGGCCCGTGGTCACGAGACCGGGGCACAGGCAGTTCGCTCGGATGTTCCGGTCCGCGTAGCCCATGGCAACCGACCGGGTGAGCTGCAGGACACCGCCCTTGGACGCGTCGTAACCGGGGGTGTTCAGGTTGGTCGCCACCAAGGATGCGACCGAGCCGACGGTGACGATCGAACCGCCGCCGGCCTCGAGCAGGTGCGGCAGGGTGGCACGCAGCGGCAGGAAGGTGCCGGTGAGGTTGACCCGCAGGATGCGTTCCCAGTGGGCGAGTTCCATCTCGTGGAGCATCGCCGTCCCGTTGACCCCCGCGCAGGTCACCACACCGTCGAGGCCTCCGAACTCGGCGACCGCCGCAGCCACGGCCTCCTCGACGGAGGCTTCGTCGCCGACGTCGCACCGCAGCCCCAGCGTCTGCGCGCCGGTCTCCGCAACCGCGTCGGACACCGACTCGGCGGCCACACCACGAGCATCGGTCACCGCGACCGCTGCGCCCTCGGCGGCGAGTCGCTTCGCGACGGCTTCGCCGATGCCGCTGCCACCACCGGTGACGAAGATCCGGCGTCCTTCGAGCCTGCGCGGCACCGGGGCGGTCTCGGGCCGGGTTTCGTTGTCCAGAGCAGTCACAGTCGTACCCCCGCGTCGACCGGCAGTGCCACGCCGGTGATGAAACGGGCTTCGTCCGAGGCGAGGAACAACACGGCGTTGCTCATGTCCTCGGGCGCGACCCAGCCGATTCCCATGGGGTTGCGGTCCTTCGAACGCTCCCACAGGTCATCGGGCCCGGGGTTCTCGAGATCGGGCCCGAAGATCCGGAAGGTCGCGTCGTTGTGCAGCATCGGGGTCTCGACGGCGCTGGGGTTGACCGTGTTGACGCGGATGCCGTGGGGGCCGAGTTCGGTGGCCAGCGTCCGCATGAGGCCGACGACGCCGCTCTTCGAGGCGTTGTAGTGCCCGATGTTGGCCGAGCCGAGCATCGCCTGGATGGAGCTGGTGATGACGATGGAACCGCCCCGACCGCCGCGGATCATCTCGGGGACGACGGCACGGACGGTGTGGAACACGCCGGTGAGGTTGACGTCGAGCATGTCCTGCCATTCGGCGTCGCTCAGCTCCCAGGTGGGCCGGAAGCCGACGATGCCCGCGTTGGCGCACACGATGTCGATGTGCCCGAAGGTCCCGATCGCGGCGGCCACCGCCGCATCGAGCTGCGACTGGTCCCGGACGTCGGCTACGCGGGACAGCACCTTCCGGCCGGTCGCGGCGACCAGCGCCTCGGTCTCCTTCAGGTCGTCCTCGGTGGCGAGGGGGTACGGCACCGAGTCGATCGGCGCGCACACGTCCAAGAGGACGACGTCCGCACCTTCCTCGGCGAGACGCAGGGCGTGCGAGCGGCCCTGGCCGCGCGCCGCGCCGGTGATCAGCGCGACTTTTCCTTCAACTCTTCCCATGGGGGTGACTCCTTCTCCGGCGATCCCGGGACTACTGGTTGAACAGGCGGCCGAAGCGGGCCTTGAGATCCTCGAGTGCTGCCGGGGTCATCGCCTCGGTGTTCTGCGGGGCGACCTTGTCGACGGTGGTGACGGACGAGGCGATGTTCGGCAGGACCGCGGCGTTGCGGAACGAGATGGCTTCCTGACCGGCCGGCGTGATCATGTAGTTGGCCAGGACCTGTGCCGCGTTGGGATGCACGGCGTCGGCGAGGATCGCGGTGTACATGGGGGCGCCCCACACGACGTCTCCGAACGCCGAGTCGACGGGCGCGCCGGTCTGCTGTTCGCTCTTCTGGTCCTGCACGAACGCGGCGACGGCGATCTCACCGGAGGCGAGGGCCTGCGCCAGCGGCAGTGCGCTGGGGTAGATCCGCGGGGTCTGGGCGGCGAGCTTCTCGAGGAAGCCCTCTCCCCCGACCTGTTCGAGGTAGCTGTCGTAGAAGTCGACGTGGGCGGTCGAGGTGGGGGTGACGATGCCGATCTTCCCGCCGGCGAGGGACGGATCCAGCAGGTCGCTGTAGCTGTCGATGCCGTCGGGCTGTCGCTGGGTGTTCCAGCCGAAGGTCAGCACCGAGGCGTTGGTGACGAAGTAGCCGGTGTCGTCCTTCAGCGTCGTCACGTCGTATTCGCTCGCGGAGTCGGTGAAGGCGGGGCCGACGGGTGCGGCGAAGGCTCCGTTCGCGCCGTTCTCCACGGCCCAGGGGACGCTGGCCTGGGTGACGATGTCGGCGACACGGTTGCCGGTCTCCGCCTCCGCGCCGATCTTCTGGTGCAGGTTCGCGTCGACGTCACGCACGACGTTGAGACGGATGCCGTAGTCGGCCTCGAAACGGCGGCCGAGTTCGGCGAGAGCGTCCGCGGCGTTCGACGAGTAGATCGTGACCTCGCCCTCCGCCTTGGCCGCCTCGACGATCTGCTGCCAGGCATCATCGCCGGCCGGACCGGTGGATCCGATCGAATCGGACGAGATGCGGTCGTCGCCGCCGTTTCCGCCGCAGGCCGCGACAGCCGCCGCGAGGGCACCTGCGGTCAGGGCCGACAGGAAGGCACGCCGGGTGCGGCGGGTGTGGATGGGGTTCATGTGGGGCTCCTGGTGGTCGGTCGGGGTGGGACCGAGATCTGTCAGGGGGTGGAGGTGCGGCCGCCGTCGACGGGGATCACGGCGCCGGTGGTGTAGGTCGAGCCCGGTCCGGCGAGATACAGTGCTGCACCGACGATCTCGTCCGGATTTCCCGCGCGCTGGAGAGGCATCCCCCGGAACAGCTCATCGGCCGATTCCATGTCCCAGGCCTTGCTGATGTCCGTGAGGAAGGCACCGGCCATGATCGTGTTGACGCGCACGTTGGGCCCGTAGGCCTGGGCGAAGCCCTTGGTCAAGGTGTTGAGCCCCGCCTTGGCGGCCGCGTACGGCAGGTCGGTGGTCATCGGCCGCTCGGAGGCGATCGAGCTGATGTTGATGATCGATCCCCCGGAACCGGCCGCCATCCGGGGCCCGACGAGGCTGGTGAGCCGGAACGCGCCCTTGAGGTTGACGCCGATCACCTTGTCGAACAGTTCTTCGGTGACCTGGTCGAGGCTCGGGTACAGCGGCGCCATGCCCGCGTTGTTGACGAGGATGTCCAGGTGCCCGAACTCGTCGTAGATCCGTTCGACGAGTGGTTCGTGAGCGTCCCAGTCACCGACGTGGAAGGCGAGCGGAAGTGCCTTGCGGCCGGTGGTCTCGGCAACCTCGGCGGCCAGCTTCTCACAGCTGTCGACCTTGCGGCTGACGATGACGGTGTCGGCGCCTGCGTTCGCGAAAGCGAGAACCATCTCGCGGCCCAGGCCGCGGCT
>NZ_JADZGH010000116.1:3082-6191 GCF_015865005.1 Rhodococcus sp. CX | reverse complement strand
TCCGCCGCGACCGCACCATCGGACTGTGCTTCGGCCCCGCCGGGGTCGGCAAAACCCTCTCCGCCCGCCGCTACGCCCACTGGGACACCGTCGAACCTCTCCTCGACGACTGGGGAACCCGCGACAACGACGCCGAACAACCCATCAACGCCGCCCTCGCCCGAGCCCGCACCATCGTCTACACCCCCTACGTCGGCATCACCACCCGCCGGCTACGCGAGGACCTGCACCAACTGATCACCCGCGCCGAGATCTGCATCGACACCCACCTGAACCCACCGCCGCGGCCACTGACTCATCCCCGGCCCCGCAACCGACGACAGAGCCGAATCGAGTTGTGCATCGTCGACGAAGCCGAACGACTGACCACCAGCGCCCTCGAACACCTACGTGATCACTACGACCGCGGCGAGCACGGACTGATCCTTATCGGTATGCCCGGCATCGAAAAACGCTTCGTGCGCTACCCGCAGCTCTACAGCCGCGTCGGGTTCGCCCACCACTACCGGCCGCTGTCCCACGACGAACTGATCTTCGTGCTCACCCATCATTGGCGCAGTCTCGCCGAGGGCCTGGACCCCGCCGACTTCACCGACCACCAGGCCATCGCTGCTGTCGCCCGGCTGACCGGCGGCAACTTCCGGCTCATTCAGCGCCTGTTCCGGCAGGTCGATCGCATCCTCGAGATCAACGATCTGACCGTCATCACCGCCGATGTCATCGACACCGCCGCCGAAACCCTCGTCATCGGCACCACCTGATCTCAGACTCGCCCCCAACAGAAGAGCCGAGCCCCTCTGGGGACGACGGCCGCGGTCGGCACCGATCGTCCACCTGCGAGATCAGCCGCAGCAACCGCGGGGCGATGCGATGTCGGGCTACTCAGATGCTGTCGGCGGAGTTCGCCGACTCGACGAATCCCGACCAGAACGGAACTGTCACCTCGAAGGACCAGTCCTTTCTCGCCACCGCTCCCACGCCGAACTCGTTTTTGAGATATCCGACCAGGTCCGGGCCGTAATAGATGACGTCGGTCTGATACACCGAGAACACCGGCGCTCCCGACGGGGCGGGTGCTGCCGGTGTGTAGCGGTGGCCGTAGATCGGGACCAAGCGGGGCCATGCCGCAAGTTCACGACGGACGATTCGCTCGACCTCCGCGGCATCTGCCGGCCGCGCACCCCACGAAGCCGGCCAGAACGGGGGATCTTGGTGCAGTGGCGTCCCACACGAACCCCTCGATCGGCCAGTCGAGCATCCGGTGCAGGTGCGCATCGCCCTGGCGCCAGTTCGGCCAGAGATCACCTGTTGGTACCGCTGCGGCGAGCAGCGCGCGATGGTCCGGTGCGAACTGCAATCCGTATCGCTGCTGCACGGCTGTGAACTCGAGATCGCTCAGTCCAGGAGCAAGGTCCACCCCTGCCTGCTCGAGCACGGAGATCGCTTCAGCAGCTACCGGATGAATCATGCGAGTCTGGCACGAACCGGCCCCTTCTCGAGAGCCCGCGACAAGCCTTGCCGTCTCCGATCAAGACGGAGCCGAGGACCAGCGTCTGGGAAACCGTAGTGGATCCAGGGACGGCAAGACCCGCCCGGTGCGAAGGGGACAGATCACGCCATTCACCTGTGAAAATGCGGCCATTTATCACTGCAGGTCACACCGCCACCTGCGACGACGATGTTTCAAAACTCGTGTCGGAAACTGATGGTTCAAAACACGCGTTCGAGACGAGTTGTGGAACACTGATCGCCGTGAACGAACTTCTGGGCTACGCCAGGGTCTCGACCCTCGAACAGAACCCCGACGCACAGGTGGACGCTCTCAGCGCCGCCGGCTGCTCGAGGGTCTGGATCGACAAGGCCAGCGGGGCGACCACCTCTCGGCCCGAGCTGTCCGATCTGTTCTCGCACCTGCGCGACGGCGACACCCTCGTCGTCTGGCGGCTCGACCGACTCGGCCGGTCCCTGCCTCATCTGCTCGAGACCGTCCAACAACTCGAAGAACGCGGCATCGCCTTCCGATCCCTGACCGAACAGATCGACACCAGCACCCCCGGCGGGCGGTTGATCTTCACCATCTTCGGCGCCCTCGCCGAGTTCGAACGCAACCTCATCCGCGAACGCACCCAGGTCGGCCTCGCCGCCGCCCGCGCCCGCGGCCGCACCGGAGGCCGGCCCCCGAAGATGACCCCCAACAAGATCCGCCAGGCCAAGAAGATGCGCGACAGCGGCATGAGCCAACTCGAGATCGCCGAGATCCTCGGCGTCGGCCGCACCACGCTGTACCGGCACCTCAAATAGGCGCAATCGACAGCCGCGAACCATCCAGGTCGGCCTCGCCGCCGCCCGTGCCTGGGTCGGGGATTCATGGTGAGTCTTGTGCAACCGAGATGTCTGGCCTTGTGCGCGGGCTTGCGCGATGCGGTGAGGCTTCCGCCCGGCTGCTAGGGAGTTTGTAGCCTGTTCTCGCAGTTGGGTCGCAGTTACGCGAGCCTGGGCTGATTGTGTCGGGTCGTCGTTTTCCTCAGCCAGCCTCTCCAGCAGGGCGGCGAGGCGGAGGATGAGTTCGTCACCTGCGCCGGCATTGACGGTCTGCGTGTAGTTGCTGCCCGCGATCGAAGTATTCGATGGCGCGTTGTTGTTAATGGTGTAGTTGTTCGTGACACCGGTGACCTGAGCTGGCTGTTCCGGTCCCGGCTTCACCGAATGTCCTGCTGCTGCGCGCCGTCTGGAGCTCTCTGCTGCCACTGCTGACGGCGATGCTTGCGGGAATCCTGTGTGCCGTAGCGGGGTACGTCGATATGTCGCGCGGTCAGGCCCTGTTCGCCGAGGATCAGCTGTTCACCTCGGTCGGCTGGGGTCTGTGGCTGGTGTGTATCGGGTCCGCAGCACTGCTGCTGGGTCTCGTCCTGTGCATCGTGACCCAGCTGCGGAACAGCGGCTCAGCCGCGGCAGCCGAGCTTCGGGCACTGGTCCGTGATCCGCGAAAGCGGGCGGACGTCATCGGCTCCCTGCTGTGCTGCGTGGTCACGGTCGTTCTGCTCGTCTGGGCGTTCAGCATTCGGCTGCCGTGGCAGTGACGCCCCAGGCGTCCATCTCCGCAGAGTCG
>NZ_JADZGH010000116.1:0-2966 GCF_015865005.1 Rhodococcus sp. CX | reverse complement strand
TCGGTCTCCATTCGGCGCCTGCATCGGCTGTCGGCCAGCGATGGTGACCAGGCGGTCGAGACCGCCCGATTCTGCGCTCGACCCGGGGTCTCGGCGCTGAATCATCGCCTCCACTGACGTGCGTGGCCGAGTCCGATGAGTCCGACCTCGTGCTTTGGCGCAGCGCTGAGGCGTCATCGTCACGGATACCGTCCTCCGACACCGAGGTTCGGGAGTGCCGGGCCGCGGCACGGTCGATGGGATCGGCTGCGAGGATGCGCTCGAGGTCGTCGTGCCCTGGTTCGTGCTGGTGGCGATCGATGCCTCGGTCTGACTCACGGGGCGATCATGACATGGGTATCCGACGGGCTGGTCGGCGCCGAGACCCGCGATCGGCGACCCAGCGGGCCAGCCGACTGGCCGCCCGGTTGCCGGTCCCTCCGGGACAGAAAGATGCTGAATCACCCTGGAATTGGTGAAGCATCCGGAGTTTCTGCACCTTGCAATCTGCATGTGTATGTTGTACACAAGGTGATGTGAATGATGTACACACCTCGGCGAGGAGGGCTCCCGACGAGCTTGTGGGTCTTGCCGAAGTTGCCGAGCTCGCTGGCGTGGCGCGCAACGTGATCTCGAACTGGAGGGTGAGGGATTCTCGGTTTCCCCGCCCTGCAGCAGAACTGGCTGCGGGACCTGTGTTCCGATATGAACAAATCGAGCGGTATCTCGCTCGGAAGAGGAGAAGCATGACCTACGTCATCAGCATGATCAACCTCAAGGGCGGAGTAGGCAAGACCACCACCACGGTGGCATTGGCAGAGATCCTGGCGGGGGAACTAGGCAAGAGCGTTCTCGTCATCGACCTGGACCCTCAGACCAACGCAACGACAATGCTCCTCGGCGAAAAGGCTTGGCATGCCGCCAACGAGAAGGGGCACACAATTGCGACCCTGTTCAAGGACTCACTTCGTCCAGAGGAGAAACCGGCCGAGTTCGATCTAGTCGGCACATTGCATACGCAGGTTTCCCCGGTCGCATCCGTAAAGAAGCTAGATCTTCTGCCCAGCAGCCTGGACCTCATCGATGTTCAGGACCGCCTCGCGGCTGTTCCCGGTGGCCGTTACTACACCGACCGCCCTGTCGACCTGTTGTACAAGGCCACCCGCAAGCTTCTCCCGGAATACGACTACGTGCTGATCGACTGCCCACCCAACCTGGGAATCATCACACTCAACGGCCTACGCATGTCTAATGCCTACATCATTCCCACCAAGCCCGACATCTTGAGCACCTACGGCATCCCTCAGATCCTCACCCGAATCGCGGGCTTTGCCGAGGGGCTTGCCAACGACGACATCGTTCCCCTGGGCATCGTGATCAACATGTACAGGAAGACTACCGCGGTCCACGACAACACTCTTCGCAGTCTGCGGGCCGACGCCAAAGCCGGAAAACTGCCTCCCTTGTTCGACTCGGTCATCCCCTATGGAAATGCAATGGAAAGCGCCGCAGAATTCGCCACCGCATCCACCCTTCGTCAACGGTGGGGATACCAAGGGCACTTCGACCATCTCAAGGCCCTCGCCATTGAAGTCGACTCTCGGGCGCAGGCGCAGTTGTGACACACACGGATAACGACATGATCACTTCGGGCCGGAACGCCCAGCACGCGTTGGACAGCCTTGCCCGCTCCCGGGCAAACCTTGCCGACGCCCTGTCCGATCTTGTAGCTGTGGTGGCGACCGAAGCTGAGGAGAACCCGCGCTTCGCCGAACGCTTGACTCAAGTTCTAGTCAAAGTTCGCGCCGACGTGGAGTCCTCCTCACCGGCCAAAGTCAAACGACCACGTCGTGAGCCAGGACCGTGGGATCCGTACGTCGTCTACGCGGAGTCCGGAGAGATCGGTCTTCGGGAACGACTGCAAGCACTGGACCTTGAGCAGTTACGCAACATAGTGGCCGAACATGCCATGGACAATGACCGCCTCGCGATGAAGTGGCGCAATCCCGAACGGGTTATCGAGCGGATCGTCGAACGCGTCATGGACCGTGCCACCAAGGGGGACAGTTTCAGAAACATCTGAAGATGTTCGGAACAGTTCTCACGTCTGCATTGGTCGGGAGCCAACCAGTCACCACGAACGAAGAGGCACGGTCTCCCAATTCTCGATCGTGGTCGCCGCGCTGGGCCGCGAGTGGCTGGACGAGGCGGGATTGTGACATCTCCTGATCAGCGAACGATCACATCGGTACGGCACCGACGCCGGCAAGACGGGAAGGACGCGAGGTGACTGTTAGGGATGCGTTTCGAGTAGCACAGTTCTGACGATCGGGTAGCGGCCGGACGGGTACCGGATAGCGGCGACACCTGCCCGACCACGGCGCCCAACTATCGGGCGTCCGCCAGATGTCGGCGCATGTTCGGCCCGTCCAGGGCGATGATCTCGGCGCCATCACCAGTGCATCGAACGTGTCGCCAGGGATCCGGTGCGCGAGGCCCGCTTCCGTCACTCTGGAGGTTTGCGTCCCCTCGTCGTTGGTTATGGTTTGCGTTTGCCTTGGCTAGGGAGCCCTCCGGAGATCGTCCGGATCGAGGTGGAGGTGGGGCGGTCGGCGTGGTCGGCGGCGTGGGCAGCTGTCGACTTCGAGTGGCGCTTGCGCTGCTGTTTGATCCGATTCCGGGCGTCGAGTTGGTCCGCGTAGCGCTCGCACGCGCCGCAGACGGTGGTCTTGTGCGCTCGGATGTCGTCGAGTACGTCGCTGGATGAGTGGCGTACGGCTCGGGCTTGTAGGGGTGTCCCGCACAGTGCTGTGCCGTAGTACGCGTTTATTTGGTGCCATTTCGTGGTGATGGCCCATTGCTTGGTCTCGTCGATCACGGCTCGGAGGCTATCTCCGGTCGCTGGGCTGCGTCAGCGCGGTCCGTCGGGTGGTGGCTGTGATGGCGCTCATTGATCCTGCTCAGTCCTGCTCACCGAAAGTGCTCAC
>NZ_JADZGH010000115.1:0-1537 GCF_015865005.1 Rhodococcus sp. CX | reverse complement strand
CCCCGCTATCTCATCGAAAGTCGCCGTCTCGACCGCAATCTCGACCCGCAGGCGGTGTTCGAGCGGCTCTTCGCGGACGGCCCGCACAGTTTCTGGCTCGACGGCAGCGCCGCGGCCGAACCCGGATCCCGGTTCACGGTGATGGGCGACGGCTCCGGGCCCCGCTCCGAGTTCGTCACCTACAGCGTCGCCGAAACCCTGGTGCGCGAACACGCCGTCGACGGCACCGTCACCGAACACCACAGCACGTTCTTCGACCACATCGACCGGCGCCTCGCCGAACGTCCGGTCGCGCGCCGCGACGACCTGCCGTTCGCCTTCGGCCTCGGCTACGTCGGCTATCTCGGCTACGAACTGAAGGCCGACGCCGGCGCCCAGCTCGTGCACACCTCGCCCACCGCGGACGCGGCGATGGTGTTCGCCGACCGGGCCGTCGTCCTCGACCACGAAGCCGGCCACTGCTACCTGCTCGCGCTGAGCGCGCAGCCCGGCGAGCGCGCGACCACCGACTGGTTCGACCGCGCCGCCGCCGCCCTGGCCGAACTCGACGACGTGACCGTGCCCGCACCCGACGCGGCGCCGCTGCTGCGCCTGGACCGCGACCACCCGATGCGGCTGCGGCACGACGGGCAGCGCTATCTCGATCTGATCGGCCAGTGCGTCGCCGAGATCCGCAGCGGCGAAACCTACGAGGTGTGCCTGACCAACATGGCCACCGTCGAACGCAGCATCGATCCGCTGCGCACCTACGAATGCCTGCGCGAGATCAGCCCCACCCCCTACAGCGCGTTGCTGCAGTTCCCCGGCATCTCGGTGCTCAGCGCGTCCCCGGAACGGTTCCTGCGGATCGACGCGGACGGTGTCGTCGAATCCAAACCGATCAAGGGCACCCGGCCCCGCGGCGCCACCGAGGCCGAGGACGAGATGCTGTGGCAGGACCTGCACTCGAGCGAGAAGGACCGCTCCGAGAACCTGATGATCGTCGACCTGGTGCGCAACGACCTGTCCCGGGTGTGCGTCCCGGGTTCGGTGCACGTGCCCAAGCTGTTCGACGTCGAAACCTACGCGGCGGTGCACCAGCTGGTGTCCACCGTGCGCGGCACCCTGCGACCGGACGTGTCCGCCGTGGACTGCGTGCGCGCGGCGTTCCCCGGCGGGTCGATGACCGGCGCCCCGAAACTGCGCACCATGGAGATCATCGACAAACTCGAGGACGGCCCCCGCGGCGTGTACTCCGGCGCCCTGGGCTATCTGTCCCCGACCGGCGCCGCCGACCTGTCGATCGTCATCCGCACCATGGTCGCCACCGACCACGAGGTGAGCTTCGGCATCGGCGGCGCCATCGTCGCTCTGTCCGACGCGGCCGACGAACTCGACGAAACCCTCGTCAAGGCGGTCGCGATGCGCCGCACCCTGTCCGAAACCCCGCCCCTCCCGGAAGATCCCGGGCGATGACCGGCGGCCCGGTGATCGTGGCCGGCGGCGCGGGCGCGGTCGGGGCACTGCTGGTGACGGCGCTGCGCGCGGACGGCGCCGA
>NZ_JADZGH010000114.1:15724-26483 GCF_015865005.1 Rhodococcus sp. CX | reverse complement strand
GCGTCACGGTACGGAGCTTGGCGAGCGATTCGACGGTGCTGTCGGGCCGGATGCCCTCGTCGCGGGAGACGACTGTGGTGTTCCCCTTGCGGTCGACGATCTCGACCGGCACGACCTCGTCATCGAAACGCCCTGTCTCCCAGGCTTCGTGGGCGCGGCGGTGACTTTCCGCTGCGAGCGCGTCGGAGTCCTCACGCGTGATACCGCACTGCTTGGCGACGTTCTCCGCGGTCTCGATCATTCCGCTGATCTTGCCGAAACGCCATTCCGGCTGCGACCGCTCGCGACCGCGGTCGAGGCGGTCGTAGAGGTTCAGGCTGCCGGCGCGGGTGCCCCAGCGGGCACCGGTCGTGTAGTGCTCGATGTTGCTCATCGACTCGACGCCACCGGCGACGACGACGTTCGCGGCGCCGGTCTGCACCATCATCGCGGCGGTGACCAGCGCCTGCAGGCCGGTGCCGCAGCGGCGGTCGGTCTGGATTCCGGCGACCGAGATCGGCAGGCCCGCGTCGAGGGCGGCCCAACGACCGATGCACGGCGCCTCGGAGCTCGCGTAGGACTGCCCGAACGCGACCTCCTCGATCAGTTCCGGGTCGACGCCGGAGCGCGCGACGGTCTCCTTGACGACGGTGGTCGCGAGGGAGACGGCGGACACGTCCCGGAGTGCACCACCGAATCGGCCGACGGGCGTGCGGACGGGGGCGACGAGGGCCGCTCGGGTCATGGATTAACTCCTCAACGGGAACAAGATTTGTACGGCCATTTTTCGGTACGCGACCGCCCACGTCAACAGGGCACGCCCCGGAATCTCCCCGAACACGCAATCGGGGCCGGATTCGCGACCGACAAACGGTGCAAATCCGGCCCCGATTGGCCGTACATTCTCTAGCCGACGATGCCGGCGGCCCGCAGCCCCGCGATCTGCTCGTCGGTCAGCCCGAGCTCGGCCATCAACGCGTCGGTCTGCTCGCCGAGCGCGGGCACCGCCCCCATCGGCAGTTCGACGTCCCGGAAGTTCATCGGCGGACGAACCGCCCGAATGGGACCGGCCGGGGTCTCGACCTCGCGCCACCGGTCGCGGGTGTCGAGCTGCGGATGCTCGATGAGCCCGCGCAGATCACGCAACTGCGCGGCGGGCACGCCCGCGGCGGCCAGCTTCTCGTCGAGCACGGCGCTCGCGAACTGCTTCGTCGCCGCCCCGACGAGCGCGTCGACCTCCTCGCGGCGCCGTACCCGCTCGACGTTCGTCGCATAGCGCGGGTCGTCCGCCAGTTCCGGCAGCCCCAGCACATCGGTCAGGGTGCGCCAGCCGCGATCGTTCTGGACGCCGATGAGGATCTCGCCGTCGGCGGTCGGGTACTTGTCGTACGGCGCGATCGACGTGTGCGCCAGTCCCATTCGCGGAACCTGTCGATCTTGATACATCTGCAGGTACATCGGGTAGCCGAGCCATTCGGCGGTCGCGTCGAACATCGAGACGTCGATCGTCGCGCCCACACCGGTGCGGCAACGACGCAGCAGCGCGGCCTGGATCGAGGTCAGCGCGTACATACCGGCGGCGATGTCCGCGGTGGGGATGCCGGTCTTCACGGCCGTCTCGGGAGTCCCGGTGATCGAGCACAGCCCGGTCTCCGACTGCACCAGCAGGTCGTACGCCTTCCGGTCGCGCATCGGGCCGTCCGTGCCGTAACCGGACATGTTCACGACGATCAGTTCGGGATGGTCGGCGCGCAGGTCGTCGGCGCCGAGCCCAAGTCGTTCGGCCGCGCCGGGCGCCAGGTTCTGCAGGAACACGTCGGCACCGGCGATCAGGGATTTCACGGCGGTGATCCCGTCGCCGGCCTTCAGATCGACGGCGAACGACTCCTTGCCCCGGTTGAGCCACACGAAGTGGGCGGCCTGCCCCAGCACGGCACTGTCGTAGGCGCGGGCGAAATCGCCGTCGCCGACCCGTTCCACCTTGATCACCCGGGCACCCAGGTCCGCGAGGTGCCGGGTCGCGAGCGGCGCCGCGACCGCCTGTTCGAGGCTCACCACGGTGAAACCGGCCAAGGGGAGGTCCGACGACCCGCTGTCGTTCGCGCTGCGTTCGGTCATGTCTTCCAGCAGTACCAGACGCGTCCGCACCCGTGTCGACCGCATTCTGTGCAGGCCACCCGGCCAGCACCGCAGATTGATACGCATTCACTAACAATCCCGGCGGCATCAAGTATTGGACAGCCACAGTTTGCGCTGGAATTCTTTGTGATGCGGAGCACACAGCTTGCTCGGCATTCGAGAACCCCATCCCCAGAGAAGAGAGGACGAGGTATGAGTGCGTCCCCCACCGACCGGGAAGCGACGAAGAAGGCCCGCAAAGCCGGAATCGCCTCCTTCGTCGGCACCACCATCGAGTGGTACGACTTCTACATCTACGGCACGGCGGCAGCGCTCGTCTTCGGCAAGATCTTCTTCTCCGACGACCTTCCGGCCGGGGTCGCGACACTGCTGGCGTTCGTGACGCTGTGGGCCGGCTTCCTCGCCCGCCCCATCGGCGGCATCATCTTCGGTCACCTCGGCGACCGCATCGGCCGCAAGAACACCCTGGTGATCACACTGATCATGATGGGTATCTCGACGGTCGGCGTGGGCCTGTTGCCCACCCACGCGCAGATCGGAATGTGGGCACCGATCCTGCTGGTCCTCCTGAGAGTTCTGCAGGGCGTTGCGGTCGGCGGCGAATGGGGCGGCGCCGTCCTGATCGCCAGCGAGAACGCGCCCAAGGGCAAGGGCATCCTGTACTCCGCGTTCGCGCAGCAGGGCTCACCCGCGGGCAACCTGCTGGCGACCATGGCGTTCTTCCTGCTCTCGTCGATGCCGACGCCCGAATTCCTCCTCTACGGATGGCGCATCCCGTTCCTCTTCTCGGGCCTGCTCGTGATCGTCGGCATGGTCATCCGGCTCAAGCTCGAAGAGTCCGACGCGATGAAGGCGGTGCTCGCCAAGAAGAAGGTCGTCAAGCTGCCGATCGCCGAGGTGCTGCGCAAGCACTGGGTGCTCGTGCTGCTCGGCGCCGGCGCCCTGCCGCTCGCCCAGGTCACCTACTTCAAGAACACGTTCGCATTGTCCTGGGCGACAAGCGAACTCGGATACGAGCGCGGCACGTTCCTCGGCATCATCGCGATCGCACTCGTCGTCCAGTTCATCGTGCAGCCGTTCGGTGCTGTGCTCGTGTCGAAGATCGACATGCGCGTGGCGATGTGCCTGATGATCGTCCCCGAGCTGTTCCTGATGCCGGCCATGTTCTACGCCATCCGCACCGAGACATTCGCGATCGCGGCGATCGGCATGTGCCTCGCGACGATTCCGCACTCGATGTTCTACGGGGCGATCGGCGGAATCCTCGCCCGTGCCTTCCCCGCGAAGATCCGCTACTCGGGCCTGTCCACGGCCTACCAGCTGTGCTCGCTCGTCGTCGGCGGCGGCACCCCGGTCCTCGCACAGTGGCTGCTCAACCGCTCCGGCAGCGTCACCGGCGTCGCGATCGCCGCCGGAACGTACGCCGCGGTGTCGCTGGTGTGCACCTTGCTTCTGCTCAAGCGCACCGGTTACAACCCGAAGGCACTGTCGATCGCGGAGCAGGCCGACGAGGCCGAGCTGGAGCTCGAGGCGCAGGAAGCGGCCGAGGCTGCCGCATCCGCGGCCCGCACCGAGTCCGCGACCGAGTCGACCGGCCGGGTCCGCGTCGGAGCCTGACGAACAACCCGACACAAACGAGCGGTGCCGAATCCCTTCTCGGGTTCGGCACCGCTCGCTTGCGTCAGGAGGATCCGGCACCCGGGGTCGGCAAAGCCTCCTCCGAAAGCCGGAGGACCTCCGCGAGCGCCGGACTGGTGTCGTCCTCCCGCCACACGAGCCGCACATCGATCGGCGGCTGCCCCTCGAGTGGTACGAACACCACCTCCGGGTTGACGACGTGCTGAGCCACCGACGAGACCGTCAGAGTGCAGCCGACATCGGCGGAGACCAGCGCGGCCAAGGACAGGGAATCCGGTGCGCTCTGCACGATCCGCGGCGTGAACCCGGCGTCGTGCGCCAGACGCAGCAGCAGCTCGCGCAGCATCGACCCCGGCTCGGCGGGGAGCATCACCCACGGTTCGTCGGCGAGTTCGTCGAGACGCAGGCTCGTCCGCCCGGTCAGCCGGTGCTCGCGGGGCAGCCCGATCACCAGGTCCTCACGGGCGACGACCCGCGACGCGATCCCGGGCGGGAAGAACAGCAGTCGCACGATGCCGATGTCGAGGGTGCCCTCCGCGAGCCGGTTCACGACTTCGCTGGCGTAACTCGATCCGGCGAGCACGAATTCGATGCCCGGATGTGTACGTCGCACCAGCTTCGCCCACCGGCCCACCAGATGGTGCGACGACGAACCGGCGAACCCGATCCGCACTCGTCCGGTCCGGCCGCGCCCGGCGGCGGTCACCGCCATCTCGGCCAGGCGTACCGCGTCGAGGATGGCACGAGCCGGTTCGACGAGGGCACGTCCCGCCTCGGTCAGCCGGACGCTGCGCGTGCTCCGCTCGAACAGCGTTGCCCCGAGCCCCTTCTCGAGTTGCCGAATGGTGCGGCTGAGCGGCGGCTGCGCCATGTGCAGGCGCTGCGCGGCCCGCCCGAAGTGCAGCTCCTCCGCGACCGCAAGAAAGGCTCTGATCTCATGGATCTCCACCACTCCAGATTATTCCTCATCTGATATCAGAGCAGACAACACTTTGTATTGGACTGCATCTATTGCGCATGTCACAGTCATAGGACAGCAGAGAACGATCAGGAGTTCGCAATGGCCGCAGACAAAGTCATGACGATGCGCGACGCCGTCGCCACGTACGTGCAGGACGGGATGACGGTCGCCCTCGAAGGCTTCTCGCACCTCATCCCGTTCGCGGCCGCCCACGAGATCATCCGGCAGGGCCGCAGGGACCTGACGCTGTGCCGGATGACGCCCGACATCATCTCCGACCAGCTCATCGCCGCCGACTGCGTCTCGAAGCTGGTCGCGTCGTTCTTCGCGAGCGGCTCCGCCGGATCGCTGTACGAAATTCGTCGACGCATCGAGAAGCACGACCCCGTGAAGCTCGAGGTCGAGGAGTACAGCCACTACGGGATGGTGTGCCGCTACCAGGCCGGCGCGGCCGGATTGCCGTTCTTCCCGCTGCGTTCCTATGCCGGCAGCGACCTGCCCGCTCTCAACCCGCAGATCCGCCTCGTCGACGACCCGTACGGCGAGGGCAGCATCTACGTTGTGCCACCGCTGAATCCGGATGTGACGATCATCCACGCGCAACGCGCCGACCGGTCCGGCAACGTCCAGATCTGGGGCATCGCCGGTGTCCAGCAGGAAGCGGTGTATGCGGCGAAGCACGCGATCGTCGTGGTCGAGGAGATCGTCGACGACGACGTGATCCGCTCCGACCCGAGCCGCACGCTCGTCCCGTCCCACGCGGTGGATGCCGTCGTCGTGTGCCCGCGCGGCGCGCACCCGTCCTATGCGCAGGGCTACTACGACCGCGACTGCGCGTTCTACCGCCGGTGGACGGCGATCAGCAAGGACCCGCAGGCACTGCGCACGTGGCTCAAGGAGTGGGTGTTCGAACTCCCCGACCACGGCGCCTACCTCGCCAAGCTCGGCGACGATTACTGGAGCGACCTCGAGGTCGCACCGCGCCATTCCGGTACCGTCAACTATGGGAGCCGAAAGTGACTGCTGCCGAAACCTTCTCCACGACAGAGCTGATCGTCTCGGTCGCCGCACGCGCCCTGGCCGGTAAGACCCGGGTCTTCGCGGGCGTGGGACTTCCGACACTCGCGGTGGATCTCGCGGCCCGCACGTCGAACCCCGACGTGGAGCTGATCTACGAATCCGGTGTCTGCGGTGCACATCCCGAAGCGATGGCCGAGGGGATCGCCGACTCGGTGGTGGTGTCCGGTGCCGAGTCCGTCGTCTCGATGGCGTCGCTGTTCGGATACGTGCTGCAGGGCGGCAACGTCGACGTCGGGTTCCTCGGCGCCGGGCAGATCGACCGATACGGCAGCCTGAACACCAGCATGATCGGCGACTGGGAGAAGCCAACCGTGCGATTGCCGGGGGCGGGCGGCGCCGCCGAGATCATGCCGAATGCGGGTGAGGTCTTCGTGGTGATGCGCCGGCACGACCCGAGCTCCTTCCCCGCCGAGCTCGACTTCTGCACGTCCCCGTCCCCGGTGCGCGCCCGCGAGGCCGGTGTCGGGATGATGCCGCGCGGCAGGGGCGTCACCAAGGTGTTCACGAGCCTGGGTGTGCTCTCCCGCAGCGGTCCGTTCGACGAACTCGAACTCACCAGCGTGCACGAAGGCGTCACCGTCGACGAGGTGCGCGCCGCGACCGGCTGGGATCTGAAGGTCTCGGACACCCTGACCGTGACCGAACCTCCCACCGCCCACGAGATCCACCTGCTGCGCGACGAGATCGACAAAGTGCGTCTCTACCTGCGCTGACCCTGCCCCTCGTGCGCGTTTTCGGTAGTTGCTGCTACCGAAAACGCGCACGGGTCAGGGGGCCACGGGGTAATGGCTTCGGACCGCGATGCGGTTCCACGCGTTCATGACGATCGCGAGCCACGTGATCGCGGAGACCTGCTCGTCGTTGAGCGAACCGTCGTCCCATTCGTGACGACCGGGCTCCATGGGGTGCGTGACCTCCTCCGCGAGGGCGAGCGCGGCCCGCTCCTGTTCGGTGAAGTACTGCGACTCCCACCAGGCCGCGAGGACCGCGAGACGGTCCGTCGTCTCGCCCTTGTCGAGCGCATCCCGAGTGTGCATGCGCAGGCAGAACGCACATCCGTTGAGCTGCGACACCCGGATCTTCACCAGTTCGGCCAGCTTCG
This sequence comes from Rhodococcus sp. CX, assembly GCF_015865005.1. Lineage (NCBI taxonomy): Bacteria > Bacillati > Actinomycetota > Actinomycetes > Mycobacteriales > Nocardiaceae > Rhodococcus > Rhodococcus sp. CX. Next base: position 19,584 of record NZ_JADZGH010000114.1, on the reverse strand, counting down.
GATCGAGCCCGGCCCGCGCGACGGCCTCCTCGACCTCCTTGTTCAGCGCCAGCACGCTCTTGTACGGGGCCGGATGCTGCTTACCGAGATTCACGTGCGCCATCGTCGAGGTCCTTCCGGCGAGCGAAACCGGCCCGGATGCGACCGGCCGTTTCATTCTGCCAGTCGCACCCGGGCCGCCGGGGCAGCTACGCGGAACCTCCGGTGAGCAACGCCCACACGTCGCCGGCCGCGACCGCGGTGTCGAGCAGTTCCGCGTCCCACGACGCGAGTGATCCGAATTCACTGCGCCACGACAGGATCCGGTTCGCGTGCCGGTGTAGTTCGTGTTCCATCGTGAATCCGATCGCACCGAGCGCCTGGTGTGCGTTCCGCGCGATCTTCCCCGCCGCATGCCCGGCACAGGACACCGCCGCGGCGATGTCGAATCGTGTTGCCGCGTCGTCGAATCCGCGTTCGACGGCGGAATCGACCGCGGCGTCGGCGGCAGCCCGTGCGAGTGCCGCCTCGGCGGCCAGATCCGACACCAGCGCCTGGACGGCCTGGAACTTGCCCAGGGCGCGTCCGAACTGCACGCGGGCGGTGGTGTGTTCGACGACCAGTTCGAGGATGCGGTCCATCGCGCCGGCCGACATCAGCGCGCGTGCCAGCGCGCCGCGGTACCGGAACTGCCCGGCGACGGTCTCGGATACCGGCGTGCCGGACAGTTCGGACAGATCGACACGCACGTGGTCGCGGGGTTCGGCCGCGAGGTTGACCGCTGCGGTCAACTCGATGCGATCGCGCGGCACGTCGGCCACCGACCATCCGTCGGTGCCCTGCCACAGCACGACGACGGCATCCGCGTAGCGCGCCCACGGCACGTACCGGGCCTGCCCGTCGGCGTCGAGCACCGCGGCGGTGCGCACCCCCTCCTCGACGGGAAGGCCGGCCTGTTCGAGCAGCCATCCGGCGAGCAGATCGTGTTCGGCGACGGGGACGGCTGCGGCGGCGCGCCCGGCCGCGGAGAGCAGCAGCGCGGCCTCGGTCCAGCCGGCGCCGCTGCCACCGCTGGCCTCGTCACCGGTGAGCCGGGTCAGGCCGAGCTCGGCGAGCGTGGTCCACAGCGGACGGTCGAGCTCGACGACCTCCCCGATCCGGTGGTCGTCGCCGGCGGTGAGGACCTCACCGAGCATCTTTTCGAAGTCCTGCAATTCGGTCGACTGCGTCATCTCAACCCCAATCCTCGTGCGATGACCCCGCGCAGGATCTCGCTCGTACCACCGCGCAGCGTGAAACCGGGTCGCTGCATCACACCCGCACGGACCAGCTGCGCGAGCTGGTCGTCGCCGGGGCCGTAGCCGACGAGTTCGTCGGCGAGGTCGGCGATGTCGCCTTCGAGCCCGGTGCCGAGCACCTTCACGACCGACGCCGACAGGGCCGCGTCCTCACCGCGCTGCAGCGATTCGGAGACGGCACGCGACATGCGGCGCAGCCCCGCGATCCGGCCGATCGACGCGCCGATCCGCGGATCGCGGTCGACGCTGCCGGCGCCCGCGCCGCGCACGAGCTCCTCGAGGAGACCGAACGTGGACAGGAATCGTTCCGGCCCGCTGCGCTCGAAGCCCAGTTCGCTGGTGACCTGCTCCCAGCCGGAGCCGATGGTGCCGAGCACCAGGTCGTCGGGAACGAACACGTCGTCGAGCAGCACCTCGTTGAAGTGGTGCTCACCGGACATCGACAGGATGGGGCGGATCGTCACACCGGGCGAGTCCAGCAGCACGATGAACTGGCTGAGCCCGTCGTGTCGGTGCGCCGGGTCCAGCGGCGCGGACCGGGCCAGGGCGAAGAACGCGTCGGCGTGATGCGCACCGGAGGTCCACAGCTTGGTGCCGCTGATGCGCCAGCCGCCGTCCACCTGCGTCGCCCGGGTCTTCACGCTCGCGAGGTCGGAACCGGAGTCGGGTTCGGACATGCCGATGGCCCAGCAGATTTCACCGGCCGCGATGCCGGGGAGGAACCGCCGCTTCTGCTCCTCGGTGCCGTACTTCAGCAGCGACGGCGCGGCCTGCCGGTCCGCGACCCACTGGGCCGCGACCGGGGCACCGACCGCCAGCAGTTCCTCGGTGACGACGAACCGCTCCATGAACGTGCGCCCGTGCCCGCCGTACTCGGTGGGGATCGTCATGCCGATCCAGCCCTTCGCGGCGAGCGACCGCGTGAAATCGGGATTCCACCGCGTCAGCCAGGTGTCGATGCCGGGGGTGAAGACCCCCTTCTCGATCTGCTCGTGCAGGAACTCCCGCACCTCGGCCCGCAGTTGCGCGAGCGTGGGATCGGGGGCGCCGGCCGGCGGCACCAGTTTCGTACTCATGTCCTAACCTTTCTTCCCGGCCGACGATTCCGGTATTTCCCCGGGGCACAGGAGGTTCAATGCCATCTCCGCGTACCGTTCGCCGAGTTCGGCGGGAGTGTCGGGTCCGTTCGGGTCGTACCAGTTCGCGATCGCGGCCGTCATCGCGAGAATCGACTTGCGGCAGTCGTCCGGGTACTTCGTCGTGAAGACCCCCGCCCCGACACCGTCGTCGATGATCGTGCGGATCCGCTGCCGCCCCACCCGTCGCCGCTCGTCGTAGAGCCGCGCACCCTCGGGTTCGAGGTTGCGGATCTCGGTGGCGATCATGCGCCCGTGTTCGGGGAACTGCGTGCGGAATTCGACGTTCGCGCGGACGAATGCGCGCAACTGCTCGACCGGATCGTCACCGGCGGCTTCCAGCGCCTTCTCCCACAGCGAGTCGTAGGTGTCGACGCCGTCCATGAGGATGGCGAGCAGCAGATCCTGCTTGTTCTTGTAGTGGTAGTACAGGGCGGACAGGCTCACGCCCGCCTCCTGCGCGATGGTGCGGATGGACGAGGAGCCGTATCCGTTGCGGACGAACTCCTTTCGCCCCACCTCGACGAACATCCGCTGCCGCGGTGACAGTGCCATCAGTGTGCCTCGGCATCCGCGTACGTGTCGATCAGCTCCCGCAACGCGCCCTTGACCATCTTGCCGGTGGGGGTGCGCGGCAGGTCGCCGACGAACCGCACCCGGCGAGGGCACTTGAACGACGACAGCCGGTCGCGGCAGTAGTCGATGATGTCGCGTTCGGTGTCGTCGCCGGTGGCCACACCGGGGACGAGGTGGACGAATGCCTCCACCCGTTCCCCGAAGTCGCGGTCCGGCACCCCGACCACCGCGACGTCGGCGACGGCCGGGTGCAGTGCGAGCAGGTTCTCGATCTCTTGAGGGTAGATGTTCACGCCACCCGAGATGATCGTGAAGTTGTCGCGTCCGGTCAGGAAGAGGAAGCCGTCGGCGTCGAGGTAACCGAGGTCGCCGGTCGTCATCCAGTCCTCGTGGACCGGATGCCGTGTGCGCGCGGTCTTCTCGGGATCCTTGTGGTACTCGAGCCGATAGTCCTGTCGCTCGAAGTACAGGACACCGATCTCCCCCGACGGAAGTTCGCTCCCCGCCTCGTCGCAGATGTGCGCGATGCCGAGTGTCCCCGGCCCGCCCGTCCGGCCGACGCTGCCCGGCTTGCGGAGCCACTCCTGCGGGGTGATCACCGTGCTGCCGATGGCCTCGGTGGACGAGAAGTACTCGTACACGATCTCACCCCACCAGCGGATGAGCGCCTGCTTGACGTCGACCGGGCACGGCGCCGCCGAGTGCAGCGCGTACTTCATCGACGACAGGTCGTATCGGTCCCGCACCTCCTGCGGAAGCCGCAGCATCCGAACGAAATGCGTGGGCACCCACTGGCTGTGGGTGACGCGGTACCGCTCGATGTACTCGAGGCAGCGCTCGGCGTCGAACCGGTCCGTGAGCACGACCGTTC
>NZ_JADZGH010000114.1:15640-15714 GCF_015865005.1 Rhodococcus sp. CX | reverse complement strand
GACGGTGTTCTCGTCGAATCCGAAGCCCCGCACCGTGTTGAGCAGCGGGGGGCCCGGCTCGTCACCGACCTGTG
>NZ_JADZGH010000114.1:0-15630 GCF_015865005.1 Rhodococcus sp. CX | reverse complement strand
CGCCGAGCGCCTGGGTCGACGCGCCGTAGCGCAGCGGCGCGGCGTGGTAGATCGGCGCCGGCGACAGGTAGACGGTGTTCTCGTCGAATCCGAAGCCCCGCTGCTCAACACGGTGCGGGGCTTCGGATTCGACGAGAACACCGTCTACCTGTCGCCGCTGAGGGGCGGCCGGATGCCCTTCGGGCGTCCGGTGGTTCCGGACGAGTACAGCATGTCGCTGCCGCGGGGCTGGTCGGCGGGCGGGACCGTCGGCAGGTCCGCCACCTCGTCCTCGTACACCAGGTGGCCGGGCACCGGACCTCCGAATGCCAGGCGGTGCGCCACCTTCGGCGTGAGCGGCACGATGTCGCGGGCGAGCTGCGCCAGCGGTGCGGACACGACGAGCACCTTCGCGTCGCAGTCGTCGACGATGTACGCCGCCTCGGCGGGTGCGAGGTGCGTGTTGACCAGGGTGATATACACACCCGAACGCACTGCGCCCCAGTACAGTTCGAACACCGTGGCGTCGTTGACGGTGAGGACGGCGATGTGGTCGCCGACCCCGACGCCGTGCCGGCGCAGCCAGTGCGCGAACCGTACCGACGCGTCCTCGAGCTCGCGATAGGTGATCACGCGTCCGGTCGCGGCCTCGTGTACCGCCGGACGGTCCGGGGTGGTGGCGGCGTAGCGACCCGGATACATTCCTACAGCCCCAGATCCTTGGAGATGATCGTCTTCATGACCTCGCTGGTGCCGCCGTAGATGCGGGTGACGCGGGTGTCCGCGTACAGGCGGGCGATGGGGTACTCGGTGATGTAGCCGTATCCGCCGTGCAGCTGCAGGCACTTGTCGATGACCCGCCCGGCGATCTCGGTGCACACGAGCTTCGCGCGCGCCGCGTCGGCGACCGTCAGCTCCTTGCGGTCGAGCAGTTCGAGGCAGTGGTCGACGTAGACGCGGGCCATCTGGGTCTCGGCCGAGCACTCGGCGAGAACGAACTTGGTGTTCTGGAACGCGGCGACGGGCTTGCCGAACACCTTGCGGTCCGAGGTGTAGGCGATCGCGTGCGCGATCGCGGCCTCAGCGAAGCCGACCTGGTTCAGGGCGATGCTCAGGCGTTCCTGCGGCAGGTTGTGGGTCAGGTACGAGAAGCCCTTGCCCTCCTCGCCGAGGAGGTTCTCGACAGGAACCTTGACGTCGTTGTACGACAGCTCGGCGGTGTCCTGCTGGTGCAGCCCGATCTTGTTGAGCTTGCGTCCGACCGAAAAGCCTTCGTTCGCAGTCGGAACCGCGATGATGGAGAGGCCGCCGCGCCGGTTCTCGGGGTCGAACGGCGAGGTGCGGCACACGGTGAGGATCAGGTCGGCGGTGGCGCCGCCGGTGATGAACGTCTTGGCGCCGTTGATGATGTAGTGGCTGCCGTCCTCGGACAGCTTCGCGGTGGTCGCGATGTTCGCCAGGTCGGAGCCGGTGCCGGGTTCGGTCATCGCGATGGCGGTCATGATCGAGCCGTCCGCGAAGCCGGGCAGCCAGCGCTTCTTCTGCTCCTCGGTGGCGTATTCGAGCAGGTACGGCAGGATCAGGCAGGCGTGAACTGTGTAGCCGCCGAAGGAGACTCCCGCGCGCGCGACCTCCTCGAACACGATGGTGTTGTAGACGAAGCTGGATTCGCCGCCGCCACCGAATTCTTCGGGGACCTGGATGCCGAGGATGCCGAGTTCGCCGAGGCGCTTGAAGAATTCGCGGGGCGGGTGGCCGATCTCGTCCCATTCCTCGCGGTGCGGTGCGACTTCGCGTTCGATGAAGTCGCGCACCATCTTCCGGAACTGTTCGTGCTCTTCGGTGAGGATTGTGCGCTTCATGTGATCGTCCTTGTCGAAAGTGTGGGCGGTGCCGGGGTCACTCGCCGGTGAAGTTCCCGGTGCGGCGTTCGAGGAAGGCGGACAACGCTTCCCGGTGATCGGCGGTGTGGTGGGACAGTGCCTGCAGCGAGGCGGAGAGCTCGAGCAGCGTGTCGAGGTCGACGCGCTGGCCTTCGCGCAGGAGCTTCTTGGTCATACGCAGGGCGTTCGGCGGGTTGACGGCGACACGCTCGGCGAGTTCGTGGGCGGCGTCGAGCAGGTTCTCCGGCTCGACGACACGCGAAACCATGCCCCAGTCGAGGGCGGTGGCCGCGTCGACGCGGTCCCCGGTGAACGCCATCTCGGCGGCCCGGGCCGCACCGATCGCGCGCGGAAGCAACCAGGCGCCGCCGTCACCGGGGATGATGCCGAGCTTGACGAAGCTCTCGGCGAAGAACGCGGTGTTCGAGGCAATCCGCATGTCGCACATCATCGCCAGGTCGCAGCCGGCTCCGACCGCGGGGCCGTTGACGGCCGCGATGATCGGGACCTCACAGTGGTAGATGGCCTTCGGCAGGCGCTGGATGCCGCGGCGGTAGCCCTCGCGCAGCGCGTGCGGTGCGCCGGCGAACATGCCGGCGCGGTCGACCATGTCCTTGACGTTGCCGCCGGCGGAGAACGCGCTGCCGGCGCCGGTCAGGATCACCACGCGGGTCTCGATGTCGGCGTTCGCCTCGTCGACGAGTTCGACGAGGCGTTCGACGACGTCGTCGCCGGAGATTGGATTGCGCAGGTCCGGGAGGTTGATCGTCCAGGTGACGACGTTGCCTTTGCGGGTGCTGAGTACGACGTCGTTCGCGGTGCTCATGGCGAGGAGATCCCTTCCCGAAAAGTTTGAGTCGAACGATCGTTAAAATTAGGGTAGCCGGCGCGACCTGTAAAGAGCCGCGAGCGTTGTTGATCAGTCGGGCAGGCTAATGCCCGATTCGGCCGCGCCTATCGCAACGTCCTCCGGGAAGATGTTGCGGAACAGGTACAGGTCCTGGCCGAGTACCCAGCCCGGCGCCAGCGCCCGCGCATAACGCTCGAAGTACCCGAGCTGCTTGCCGAACAGCACCATTTCCTCCGGGCTCGCGACACCCCACCGTTTGCCGAGCCGGATCAACGCCATGATCAGGTCGCTCAGCCGCAGTTCCCCCAGCTCCCGCCCCAGGAGCGGTGCGAGCGCCTCGGCGACCTCCAACCCCAGCGTCTCGTCGTCGAGATCCGTCCCGGTTCCGTAACCGAGTTCGCGGATCCCGCGCGCCACGCCGGCGAAATCGCCGTCGACGGCGGTGGCATGGAACAGATCCCGGAGGATTATCCGCCAGGGCTCGGGCAGCTCACCGACGATCCCGAAATCGAGGAGCGCGAGCCGGCCGTCGTCGAGCAGCCACAGGTTTCCGGCGTGGACGTCGCCGTGGAACGGGCCGTGCAGCACGACCGATTCGATCCACACCTTGACCCCGCGCCGGATCAGCAGCCGCGTGTCGACGCCACTGTCCGGATCGGCGGCGACGCGGTCCATCGGAATCCCGTACAGGCGTTCCATGCAGATCACCCGCGGACCGCAGTAGTCCCAGTACACCTCGGGGGTGGTGACACCCTTGTTGTCACCGAACGCACCGATCCGGTCCCGGAACCGCGATTGCCGGTCCGCTTCGACGGCACTGTTCAGTTCGGTCATGGTCGCGGAGTAGAGGTCCCGGATGATCGCCGGTGCATTCGCGATCCGGAAGAACTCGAAGACCTGCAACAGCCGCGCACCCGCATACGCGGCGCGCAGATCGACGAGCATGCGGTGACGGATGCCCGGCCGCTGGATCTTCACCACCGCGTGGCGCCCGTCCCGCAACACACACGCGTGCACCTGCGCGACCGAGGCCGCAGCGAGCGGGGTGTCGTCGAACTCGGCGAACAACTCGTCGATGCGGTGTCCGAGATCCTCCTCGAGCACCGCGCGAGCTTTCGCGGCCGGGACGGGCGGAACGTCGTCGAGACAACGCAGGCACGCGTCGGCGAGGGGCTTGGGGAACAGGCCCGACGACGACGCGACGAGCTGACCGAGCTTCACGAACGTCGGCCCGAGTGTCTCGAACGCGTCGACGAGACCCTCGGCGGCCGCGTCGACGATCCCGCGACCGTCCGGCCGCATCGGCCAGGCCAGCACCTTCGTCAGCACGGCGACGACGATGACGACGACGACGACGACCGCGCGGCCGAGTTCGGCCGGGCCGAACCTGCCGAGCGGCGGCATGGCCACCTGCAGTGCCTCGGGCGGCGGTCCGCCGGCGTACGGGCCGACGGGATGCTGCTGCCCGTCACCGACGTGCGCTGCAACGTGCACGAAATCCCCCTCGTGTCCGGCGCCGGCGTCTTCGTAGTCCTGCGCAAGGTGCGACGGTACCCGGCGTGCACAGATACTTCGAGAGGCTGTTTCTGTCGGTGCCGCCGACTACCCTCGGTCGGGTAGCCGAGAACATTCGTGTCGACCGAGGCGGGCAGGGGCCATGACCGAACAGGCGCTCGACGTAGTACAGGACATTCCGGAGTCGGTGGACGGTGCCGACGAGACCGACTTCATGAGCCGCGCGGATCCGTATCGCCGGGAGCTGCTGGCGCACTGCTATCGGATGAGCGGGTCGATCCACGACGCCGAGGACCTCGTGCAGGAGACCTATCTGCGCGCGTGGCGCGGTTACGAGAACTTCGGGGAGCGGGCGTCACTGCGGACGTGGCTGCACCGGATCGCGACCAACGTCTGCCTCACGGCGCTGGAGGGCCGCTCGCGCCGTCCGCTGCCCACCGGCCTGGGCGCACCCAGCTCGGATCCCACGGAGGATCTGGTCCAGCGCCCCGAGGTGCCGTGGCTCGAACCGATACCGGGCACCTTCACCGACGACGGCCACTCCGACGATCCGTCCGATCCGGCCGTGATCGTCACGTCGCGGGATTCGATCCGGCTGGCGTTCATCGCCGCGCTGCAGCACCTGTCGGCGCGGCAACGCGCGGTGTTGCTGCTGCGGGAGGTGCTGCAGTGGCGGGCGTCCGAGGTCGCCGCAGCGCTCGGCACGACGACCGCTGCGGTCAACAGCCTGCTGCAGCGTGCTCGCGCACAACTCAACGAAGCCGAGGTCACGCGGGACGAACTCGCCGAACCGGACAGCGCCGAGACCCGCGAACTGGTCCAGCGATGGGTGGACGGTTTCGAGAACTACGACATCGACTCGATCGTCAAGATGCTCACCGAGCAGGCGGTCTGGGAGATGCCGCCGTTCGAGGGCTGGTATCAGGGTGCGGAGAACATCGGCACGCTGATCCGGGTCAACTGCCCGGCGAAGGGTCCCGGCGACCAGATCCTGATCCCGACGGTCGCGAACGGGCAACCGGCGCTCGGGTTGTACATGCGCGGCGAGGACGGACAGCACCGTCCGTTCCAGTTACAGGTCCTCGACATCGTCGACGGCCGGGTCGTGCACGTGACCGTGTTCTTCGACGTCGATCTGTTCGAGAAGTTCGGGCTGCCGCCGACGCCGCCGGCACGCGACTGATACCTCAGCCCCGGTAGCGCACCGGTTCCCCGCGGTCGACCCGCTCCCGTTGGGGCACGACGGTGTACTTCGGATCCTTCGCCGAGGCGATGCCGGCCTCGTAGACGCCGAGGCGAGTACACAGCGAGCCAGCCATGAGCGCGGCACCGGAGACCATCGAGAGCACCCGACTGCGGTGTCCGGCAAGGGCACCCACGGCCCCTGCCGCAGTAAGGGCCTTGGCGGCCCCCATCAGCCGTCCTGCCCTCCCCCGGTGAAGCGTCTCGGCCGCAAGTCCCATCGACCGCTCCATCCGGTGCTCCGTCGCCAGTTCGACGAGCGCGCCGCCGACGGCGAAGGCGCGTGCAGGCCCGGCTTCGGCGACCGGTGCACCCAGAAGACCGAGACCGCCGGACGCTGCGGCAGCCGATCCGCAGAAGACGAACGGCAGCTCTTTGTAAGCGGAATGCCATGCAGGAGTAGCAGTGTCGGAAAGAAGTACCGCGGTGTAGGCGGCCACGGGCGGCGCGGTCACGGCCCCCACGATCCCGGCGGGCCGGCCGAGGGCGAGCAGAAGCCGGACCGGCCCCCGCTTCCACCGGGTGGGCAGCACTGCGGCCAGTTCCGCCGCGGCAGCGATACCGGCGAACGGACCGTGCAGAGACAGGATCCAGGTGCCCACCGACATCGGCGAGGTCGGCTTGGCCACCCGCAGCATGTTGAGGAAACGAGCCGGTTTGCCCAGGTCGCGAACGAGGGCGACGATGCTGACGAGCAGGGAGGCGAGCGAACCGAACCGGGCGACCCGGCGCAGCGCAGGGCGGCCGGTGAGATCCGCGCCCGCGGCCAGCAGCGAACTCCCGGCCGCCACGCCTCCGGAGAACAGGTAGACGGCGATGTCGTGTTCCCAGGGCGCCGGCTTCACGACCTGCCGCCCGTAGTAGGACTCGAAGGCGGCTTCCGGCACCATCACCCGGTCGCCGCCGCCTCCGGCTCCCGATCGGCGTGGGTTGCCTGGGCTGCCGCCGTGCTGCGTCTGCGTCACCCGCGCCTCCTCAGGAACGACACGGCCGCGCCAGTCAGCATCGCGACCGCCGCGACGGCGGCCCGGGTCCACATTTCCGGCAGGTCCTTGGTGGTCACCACCGGGTCCGGAGGCAGACCGTAGACCTCGGGCTCGTCGAGGAGCAGGAAGAAGGCACCGGTTCCGCCGACCCCGTCCTCGGGGTCGTTGCCGTAGAGCCGGGCGTCCGTGACGCCTCGCTCGTGCAACGACGCCAGCCGTTCCTCGGCCCGCGCGCGCAACTCCTCGACGTCGCCGAACTGGATCGACTGTGTGGGGCATGCCTGCGCGCACGAGGGGGTCTGCCCGTCGGTGAGCCGGTCGTAGCAGAGTGTGCACTTCTGGGCGATACCGACTTTCGGGTTCCCCTCCGGTCCCTTGCGGCGGTCGATGACGCCGTACGGGCAGGCGGCGACGCAGTAGCCGCAGCCGTTGCAGATGTCGTCCTGCACGACCACGGTGCCGAATTCGCTGCGGAACAGGGAACCGGTCGGGCAGACGTCGAGGCAGGCGGCGTGGGTGCAGTGCTTGCACACGTCCGAGGACATCAGCCACCGGAAGTCGGGTTTCTCCTCGTCCGGTCGGTCACCGGGCGCGGCTCCGACGGTGGGCATGCCCAGAGAAACCGGTTCCCGCTTCTGCGCCGGTCGCTCGATGAACGCGACGTGACGCCACTGGTTGGCGTTGAGCGAATGGCTGTTGTCGTAGGACGTGCCCAGCATCGCGAACACGTTCTCGGGGACGTCGTTCCACTCCTTGCAGGCGACCTCACACGCCTTGCAGCCGATACACACGCTGGTGTCGGTGAAGAAACCCTTCCGCGCCGGCGAATCCTCGTAACCGGCGTCGGGTGCGGGGTCGAGCGGTCCGAAGAAACTGTTGCGGCCGATCACTCGTCGTCCTCCTCGGGGGTGGATGCGCCGTCCGTGCCGGTGACGGTGACGATGGGCGGGTAGGTGCCGGTTACCCCGGCCCGGCGCGCGTACCCCTCGACGTACTTGCGCAGCGCCGCGCCGGTCGGCCGACGTCCGGCGCGGACGTCGCAGGTACCGACCTTGGTCTCCTGGATGAGCACGTTGGGGTCCAACGTGATCCCGAACAGGTCGTTCGCCGAATCGCCCTTCACCTTGCCGCCTGCGCCCCAGTGATACGGCAGCCAGATCTGGTGGACGGTCCTGCCCTCGACCTTCAGCGGACGCAACCGGTCGGTCACCAGCACCCGGCCCTCGACCACCGAGCGGGCGGTGACCACGTGGCACCAGCCCATGTGCTCGAGTCCGCGCTCGGCCGCCAGAACGGGCGAGACCTCCACGAACATCTCCGGTTGCAGTTCGGCGAGGTGCTCGAGATAGCGGCTCATCGCGCCCGCCGTGTGGTGCTCGGTGAGCCGGCTGGTCGTGAACACGAACGGGAAGACGTCGACGTGTTCCTCCGGCGGCGCGGGATTCATCCGGTTGTCGTCGCGGCGGTATTCCACGCGCGTCGGATTGGCCTGCTGCCCGTAGAGCAGGTTCCGGAACGGCGATTCGACCGGTTCGTAGTGGGTCGGCATCGGGCCGTCGACGAGTCCCTGCGGCGCATACAGGGCACCCTTGCCGTCGCCCTGCATGATGAACGGATCGTTGCCCTCGATCGCCTCGACGCCCTGGGCACCGACCGGCGACCGGTAACTCGGTGGCTTGGTCTTCTCGAAGTCCGGCACGTCCTCGCCGGTCCACCGGCCGGTGTCGGCGTCCCACCACACGTAGGCCTTGCGTTCGCTCCACGGCCTGCCCTCGGGGTCGGCGGAAGCCCGGTTGTAGAGGATGCGACGGTTCAACGGCCACGCCCAACCCCACTCCGGCGCAACGAAAGACTGATCGTGGCGTGATTTTCGGCGGTTTGCCTGGTTGACGCCGTCGGCGAACACACCGGTGTAGATCCAGCAGCCACCAAGTGTGGAGCCGTCCGCCTTCATCTCGGTAAACGACGACAGCGGCCGGCGCGTCGCCACGTCGTAACCGTTGATCTCCATCAGCACCGCCTCGGCGCTGGGCTCGTCATGCGTGCCGTGCACGGGGTAATCCCATGTCAGGTCGAGCAGTGGGCGGTCGCGCTCGTCGGTCGACCCGGCCAGCCGCTCCCGCATCATGCGCCCGAGATGGTAGAAGAACCACAACTCCGAGCGGCAGTCCTCCGGCGGCTCGACCGCCTTCTCACGCCACTGCAGCATCCGCTGGGTCTGCGTGAAGGTGCCTTCCTTCTCCGTATAGGCGGCGGCGGGGAACAGGAACACCTCGGTGCCGCACTCCTCGGGCACGATCTCACCGGTCTCGACCTCCGGTGAGTCCTTCCAGAAGCTCGCGCTCTCGATCTCGAACAGGTCGCGCACCACGAGCCAGTCGAGGTTCGCCATCCCGAGCCGCTGCGCCCGGCCGTGGGCGGACCCCACGGCGGGGTTCTGGCCGAGGAGGAAGTAGCCCTTGACCTTTCCGTCGATCATGTCGAGCACCGTGCGGTAGGTGCCGTGGTCTCCGGTGATCCTGGGCAGGTAGTCGAAGCAGAAGTCGTTGTCCGCGGTGGCAGCGTCGCCCCAGTAGGCCGCGAGCAGGCTGACGGCATACGCATCGGCCTTCGACCAGAAGCCCTTGCTGCCCGGGTTGCGGACGCTGTCGATCCAGTCCGACAGCGACCGGTGCCGGTCGGCGTCGGGCATCGGCAGGTAGCCGGGGAGGAGGTTGAACAAGGTCGGGATGTCGGTGGAGCCCTGGATGCTGGCGTGCCCGCGGAGGGCCATGATGCCCCCACCGGGGCGGCCCATATTGCCCAGCAGCAGCTGCAGGATCGCGCCGGTGCGGATGTACTGCACGCCCACGCTGTGCTGGGTCCAGCCCACGCTGTAGACGAGGGCGGTCGTCCGCTCCCGCCCGGAGTTCTCCGTCCACGCCCGGCAGACGTCGAGGAAATCCTCCTGCGAGACGCCGCACACCTGCTCGACCACCTCGGGGGTGTAGCGGGCGAAGTGCCGTTTAAGCACCTGATAGACGCAGCGCGGGTGCTGCAGGGTCTCGTCGCGCCTGGGATGCCCGGCGATCGGGATACCGTGCGCCTCGTGCTGCAGACCCGCGGCGGTATCCCGATGCTTCGCGTGCTCCGCGGAGTCCGCGGCCTGGGACCGGTGCAGATCGCCCGGCTCGTCCTCCACGTCGTACTGCCAGCTGGTCGGGTCGTACGTCCGGGACTTGGGGTCGAAGCCCGAGAAGAGCCCGTCGAGGTCGTCGGTGTCAACGAACTTGTCGCTGACGAGCACAGGGGCGTTGGTGTAGTTGACGACGTACTCGCGGAAGTCCAGCTCGTTGCTCAGCACGTAGTTGACGATGCCGCCGAGGAAAGCGATGTCGCTGCCGACCCGGATGGGCACGTGTTTGTCCGCGACAGCGCTGGTGCGGGTGAATCGGGGATCCACGTGGATGACGCGTGCGCCACGCTTCTGGGCCTCCACGACCCACTGGAAGCCCACCGGGTGGGCCTCGGCCATGTTGGAGCCCTGGATGACGATGCAGTCAGCGTTGGCCAGGTCGGCCGTGTAACCGGTGGCGCCGCCGCGCCCGAAGCTGGTCCCCAGACCGGGGACGGTGGCGGAGTGTCATATGCGGGCCTGGTTCTCGATCTGGACCGCCCCCATCGCCGTGAACAGCTTCTTGATGAGGTAGTTCTCCTCGTTGTCCAGCGTCGCGCCGCCGAGACTGGCGATGCCCATCGTGCGCCGGACACGGCGGCCCTTCTCGTCGAGTTCCTGCCAGGTATCGCGCCGGGTCCGCAGCACGCGGTCGACGACCATCTCCATGGCGGTATCGAGGTCGAGGTCCTCCCATTCGGTGCCGTAGGGGCGCCGATACCGGACCCGGGTCTCGCGCAGATCGCTGGTGACGAGATTCTTGCTCGCCGAGCCCTTGGGGCAGAGCCGACCGCGGTTGACCGGGCTGTCTGGGTCCCCCTCGATTTGGACGATCCGCTCGTCCTTGACGAAGATCCGCTGTCCACATCCGACGGCACAGTAGGGACACACACTGCGCGCGACCCGATCGGCGGTCGAGGTACGCGGTTCGACTGCGTCGGTACGCCGGGAGCGGACTGCCTTCCCGCGCCCGAGCGGATCCTTGCCGACGAGTTGGCGCAGCACGGGCCAGGGCAGGGAGGAACTCTTCTCCGCCATCGGGCCTCCAGGTGTGCGGTGCCGCCCGCCGGCACAGCGTCGTGCCGCGTGTTTCGAGCCTAGGTCAGGCCGTTCGGGTCGTCCACCCGCATGCACGGTCTCAGCGCACCCGAATCGCGTGCGCCGCCGCCGGAACCACCTCGCCGATCACCGGGTGGCCCGGCAACTCCCCTACGACCAGGAGGCCGCCGGACGTCTGTGCGTCGGCGAGCAGAAGCAGCTCGTCGTCGTCCACCGCGGACTCCACGTGGTCGCGGACCCACTCGAGGTTGCGCCGGCTCCCGCCCGGCACGAACCCCTCGGCAAGCGATTCCCTCGCCCCGCCGACATAGGGCACTCTCGCGGCGTCGATCACCGCAGTCGTCCCGCTGGCCCGCATCATCTTCATCAGGTGCCCGAGCAGACCGAATCCCGTCACGTCGGTGGCGGCACGGACCCCTGCTTCGTGGGCGAGCCGCGCCGCGTCACGGTTGAGGGTCGTCATCACCGCGATCGCCTCCTCGAACCGCTCGCCGGTCGACTTGTGGCGATTGTTGAGGATGCCGAGACCGAGAGGCTTGGTGAGGGTGAGCGGTAGGCCGGGTTCGGCAGAGTCGTTGCGCAGCAATCGATCCGGATCTCCGAGCCCGGTAACTGCGAGCCCGTACTTCGGCTCCCGGTCGTCGATACTGTGCCCGCCGGCGAGGTAGGCGCCGGCCTCGGCGCATACGTCGGCACCGCCCCGCATCACCTCGGCGGCCAGCTCGAACGGGATGATCTCCCGCGGCCAGCCGAGCAGGTTCACGGCAACCACGGGCGTGCCGCCCATCGCGTAGACGTCGGACATCGCATTGGTGGCGGCGATCCGCCCCCAGTCGTAGGGGTCGTCGACGACCGGGGTGAAGAAGTCGGCGGTCACGATCAGAGCCCGGCCGCTCCCGTCGGGCGCCGAGTCGATCCGGACCGCGGCACCGTCGTCACCGTTCTCCACACCGACCAGCAGCTCCCCCGCCGCGCGGCCTCCCGGCAAGCCGCCGAGCACGCGTTCGAGCTCGCCGGGCGGGACCTTGCAGGCGCAGCCGCCACCGGCCGCGTACTGGGTGAGCCGGTAGGCGCGACCGGGCTGATCGACGTGTGCGGTCATGGCGCCAACATACGGCCGAGCCGCGACCTCGGGCGTGACTTCCGGTTAAGGTGGGCGCGGAGGCGGTTCTCGTCTGGTGACGGACGCGGTCTTCAAAACCGTTGTGGCCCAGCATCTGGGTCAGGCGGGTTCGATTCCCGTCCGCCTCCGCCAGATCGGTCACTCCGGGGACGAGGAGGCGCGTGCCGGATCCGAGACGGGACACTCCCCGCACCGACCAGATCCTCGCGGACCCACGGCTGCGTGAGGCCCGCGATCGGCTCGGCGCCCGCCTGGTCAAGGAGGCGGTGGCGGCGGCCCAGCAGCGGTGCCGCGCGGGTGAGATCGGTCCGGCGGACGTCGCCGACGAGGCGGTCGCGGCGCTGCCCGCCCGGGCGACCACCCTTCAGCGCGTAGTCAACGCCACCGGCGTGCTGGTACACACCAACCTCGGCCGCGCACCTCTTTCCCGGGCGGCGGTGGACGCAGTGAGCACGGCGGCGGGCGCGACCGACGTCGAGCTGGATCTGGACACCGGCCGGCGCGGCCGACGTGGGCGCGGCGCGCTCGAGGCACTCGCCGCGCAGGTGCCCGACGCCGGCGCCGTCCACGTGGTCAACAACGGCGCGGCCGCCCTCGCATTGGTCACCCGGGTGCTCGCGCGTGGTGGTCGCTCGATCGTCATCGCGCGCGGCGAGCTGGTCGAGATCGGCGACGGCTTCCGGATTCCCGAGTTGCTGGAGTCGGTGGGGGCAAGGTTGCGGGAGGTCGGTACCACCAATCGAGTGCGTCCGAGCGACTATGCCGCGGCGATCGACTCCGACACCGCATTCGTTCTCAAGGTGCACCCCTCGAACTTCACGGTCAGTGGCTTCACGTCGTCGGTATCGGTCCGGGAGCTGAAGGAACTGGGCGCTCCGGTCGTGGTCGACATCGGGTCGGGACTGCTGGCCCCTCATCCGCGCCTGCCGAACGAGCCCGACGCCACGAGTGTGCTGCGCGACGGCGCCGACCTCGTGACCGCCTCCGGCGACAAGCTGCTGGGTGGTCCACAGGCCGGCCTGATGCTCGGGGAGGCCCGGCTGGTGGAGCGGTTGCGACGCGACCCGTTCGCCCGCGCGCTGCGCGTCGACAAACTCACCCTGGCGGCGCTCGAGGCGACGCTGACCGGGCCGACTCCTCCGGTGCCGGCCGCACTGACCGGTCGCACGGACGACCTCCGTATCCGGGCCCGGACGATCTGCGCCGCGCTCCCGGCCTGGTTGGAGCCCGAATCGGTCGACTCCGACGGCGTCGTGGGCGGCGGCGGCGCTCCCGACGTGATCCTGCCCAGTGTCGCGATCGCTCTGCCCGAGCGCCTCGCCGGTCCCTTGCGTCGCGGCGATCCCCCGGTGGTCGGCCGCCTCGAGTGCGGCCGACTGCTGCTCGACCTGCTGGCGGTCGCCCCCGACGAAGACGGTGTCCTGATCGAGGCCGTCACGCGCGCCGCCGGTCGCGAGGAACGCTGATGCACGTCGTCGCGACCGCCGGCCACGTCGACCACGGCAAGTCCACGCTGGTCGAGGCGCTGACCGGGACCGACCCCGATCGGCTGGCCGAGGAACGGCGGCGAGGACTGACCATCGAGCTGGGCTACTGCTGGACCTCCTGGCCGGAGGTGGGAGAGGTTGCCTTCGTCGACGTTCCCGGACACGAACGATTCCTGACCACGATGCTCGCCGGGGTGGGACCGGTCCCCGCCGCCTTGCTCGTGGTGGCCGCCGACGACCCGTGGATGCCGCAGGCCGCCGAACACCTGGCCGCGCTCGACGCGCTCGGCGTGCGGCACGCGGTCGTCGCGGTGACCCGAGCCGATCTCGCCGACCCCGGCGCGGCCGCCGCACGAGCCGCCGCGGAGGTCGCCCGCACCGGTCTGACGGGGGCTCCCGTCGTCATTGTCAGCGGCCGTACCGGAGCGGGCCTCGACGATCTCCGCGCCGCCTTGACGACGATGGTCGCCGGCCTGCCGGACCCGGACCCGGACGCCGACGTCCGGCTCTGGGTGGACCGCCGGTTCACCGTGCGCGGGGCCGGGACCGTCGTCACCGGCACGCTGACCGCCGGGACGGTCCGGACCGGCGACACCCTGGCCCTGGGCGAAACACCGCTGCGGGTGCGCGGCATCCAGGCGCTCGGGCGCGACCGGGCGGCGGTGAGCGGCGTGGCCAGGGTCGCGCTCAATCTCACCGGCCCAATCGACGACGTGACCCGGGGCAGTGTGCTCGTGACACCCGGCGCATGGCATCACACCTCCGTGGTGGACGTCCGGCTCACCGGCGCGGACCGACCCCCGTCCTGTCCCGTACTGCACGTGGGGGCGGCGGACGTCGACGTCCACTGCCGGCCGTTCGGAGACGATCTCGTCCGGCTCACCCTCGCCCGCCCGCTGCCCCTACGAATCGGTGATCGCGCTCTGCTGCGCGACCCGGGCCGCCGGACGATCTGGCGCGTCGACGTACTCGATCCGGACCCGCCGCGATTCCGGCGCCGCGGCGCCGCGAAACACCGCGCCCTCCAACTCGCGAGTGCCGACGGTGTTCCACGGCTGGCCGACGAACTCGGCCGCCGCGGGATCCTGCACCGGGAGCGGTTGCGCCGGTTGGGTATTCCCTACGAGGAGGGCGACCACCTGACCGTCGGGCCGTGGCTCGTCTCACCGGCCTTCGCGGAGGCGGTCGGTGACCGGCTGCCCGCACTGGTCGAGGAGCACGCTCGCGCGCATCCGCTGGATCCCGCAGTCCCGCTGGGGGTCCTGGCCTCCCAGCTTCGGCTCCCCTCGCCGGACCTGATCCGGGCACTGGTGCGCCCGCCCTTGCGAGTGGCCGGAGGGCGGGTCGTCGATCCCGGGACCGACGCACTGCCGAACGACGTCCGGAAGGCCGTCGACGTGGTACGTCGCGAGCTTCTCGCAGCTCCGTTCGCCGCCCCGACCGCCGACCGGCTCCGCGAGCTCGGCCTCGATGACCGGGCACTGGGCGCTGCCGACCGCAGCGGGCAGCTGTGGCGGGTCGGCCCGGGGATCGTCCTGCTCCCCGACGCGGCCGACGAAGCGGTAGCACGGCTCCGCGAACTGGAGCAACCGTTCACGACCAGTGCTGCGCGCGAACGGCTGAAGACGAGTCGACGGGTGGCGCTCGCACTGCTCGGCCGGCTCGACCGAGCCGGCCGCACGCGACGACTCGCCGACGACCGGCGCGAGGTCACCCGGTAGGGGCATGTTCGAACACCGGGATCGGTGTGACGCCCGAGGTCAGCCGTTGTAGTGGAACAGTGCGCCCGGGGTCGGTCGGCGCCGACGACCGCGACGGTTCAGTGCAGCCTGCAGGGTCACGGTGCCGCCGACACCCCCGGCGAGAACGAGCAGCAGCGAGGCGACATTGAGGTTCACGGGCACTCCTTCGACGAAAAGTGACTGAGGCGAGAAAGCCTGGTGCGGCACAGATCAGCGCGTCGTCCTCGAACGAGAGCGGCGTCCATCCGAGTCCTCCGCGTCGGTGTCACCGAACATGGCCGCGATTCGCGCCTTGATTTCCGCGGTGCTGATGGCACCCGGACGGGCGATGCTGCCGGTCGTCGAGGACGTCCTGGAGCCGGTGGCGATGGTCATTGTGCAGATTCCTGCTTTCTCGGTTCTCGTTGGAATTCTGTGTAGGTGAAAACTGTTGGGTCAGATCATGATCCAGGCGGTGGCGACCGTGAACAGGATCGCCAGCGTCGCTGCGAGAGCCACGCCCATCGATCCGGTGACGGCCCAGGAGGGAACGACCACACACGCGGCGGCGACGGTGCCGGCACGTGCACCCGATCCAAGCCGTCCGGCTTCGGATCGAGCCCGTGACCGG
>NZ_JADZGH010000113.1:0-1320 GCF_015865005.1 Rhodococcus sp. CX | reverse complement strand
CTCGGCGGTGTGCTCGCGCCGCGCCCGCAGCAGCGCCTGACCCTGCGACTGGAAATGCCGGATCGCCGCCGCGACCGCGTCGAGCTCGCGGGCGGTGTGCGGGGCGCGGTGCGCGGCCGCCGCGGCCCGCACCTGCTGCTCCCGCGCCGCATGCTCGGCCAGGGCCTGATCGAAGTCGCGGTCCGCCGCCGCGGCCGATTCCGTCGCGGTCCGCAGCGCGCCGGCGCACTCGGTGACCTTCCGCAACGCCGCCGACACGGTGCCCGTGCGCGGCAACGCCGACGCGGCCCGCTCGAGCCGGGTCAGCTGCTCCCCGAGCCGGCGCCGGTCCGCGCCCAGCGCCGCCACCGCGGCCCGCGCCTCGGCGATCATCGTGTCCAGATCCGCGATCCGGCTCTGCCGCCGCCGCGCCCGCGCGGTCGCCCCGATGAACTCCGCGTGCGTCTTGCCGTGGCGCCCGACCTGCACGCCCTGCCGGAACCGGCCGCTCTCGTCGACGGCCACCGTGACCGACCCGTCCGCCGGGGTCAACGCGATCGACGCGAGCAGATCCCGCACCCGCTGCTCCGGAACACCGGCATCGGGCTCGGCGACCAGCACGTCGGCCAGGGTGCGCCCGGCCGGACGCTGCGCCGCCGGCAGCGGCTCCAGGAACTGCTCGGATGCGGTGTCGCCGCCCGGAACCGACTCGTCGGACACCCAGCCGTCCAGCAGATTCGCCGCCTCCAGCGCGGCCTCGATGCCGGCCGCCGCCTCCGGCGTGACCTCGTCGGCGAACCGCACCAGCCGCCACAGCGGCGCACCCGGCAGGGCGTCCCGGTCGCCGCGGCGCGCCGGGAACGGCGGGGGAGCATCGTCGCGTTCGGCCGCGATCGCCGCCCGCTCGGACTCGAGTTCCCCGATCCGCGCCTCGAGCGCCTCCGCGTCCGCCGCGCACGACCGCCGCCGGAACTTCAGTTCCTCCACCGCGGACGCGGTGTGCGCCGCCAGCACCGCCGCCGGGGCGGGCGCATCGTCGTCGCCGGCGCGGGCGATCGCGTCGTCGAGGGCATCGAGCAGGCCGGTCGCGACACCTGCCGCCGCGAACTCGTCACCGTGCTCACCCCACCAGGTGCGCAGCTGATTCGCCGTCTCGGCGCGGGCGAGCTCGACCATCGTCTCCGCCGCCTCGACCGCGGCCCGCGCGGTGTCCAACTGCGCGCGGCCCCGCTGCGCCGACGCCTCCGCGCGCGTCCGCGCGGAAGCGGCCCCCTCGACGCGCGAGAGCGCCGACCGCACCGCTTGCACATCGGCTTCGCGTTCGGCCACGTGACCGTCGAT
>NZ_JADZGH010000112.1:0-1548 GCF_015865005.1 Rhodococcus sp. CX | reverse complement strand
ACGTCGACGGGGGACGTGCCCGTCAGAACACCCCCGAACGCGCCGAATAGGCCCGGAGGGCCCGGTCCACCGAACCGAGAATCCGCTGTTCGACGTCGCGCGCCCCGGCCGGAACCGCCTCGATGTGATCCGCCCGACGCAGCAGGTAACGACCGTCCCCGGTGAAATCCGTCCACCCGAAACTCTCCGCTCCGGACCCGCTGCGCGCGTCGACCGCACCGCCCGGCGTCACCGTGATTTCTCCGGCGGAGTCCCGCGGCCGATCGAAGAACTCGGCGGCGACCTCCCGGATGGAGCGGTACCGGCTGTCGCGCAGCAGCGTGCCCGTGTCCGGTTCGCGGTCGGGAAGGTGCAGGGCCGGTCGTCGGCCGGGTGCCGCGTCCGGCAGCAGCTCGACGACCCGGCGGGCGGAGGCACCCGACGGCACGAGCGCCACGTCCAGGCCGAGACCGTCCGGACCGCTGCTCTCGCTGAGGACGACGGCACGGCCGCCGCGCACCGCCGCGTGGATGCGCACCGCGGATTCGTCGGCCGTGTTCATCCGGTCCAGGCCCAGCGCTTCGATCCGCACCGACGGATCCGCGAGGGTCACGAACGCCGCGTACAGGTCCTCGTCCAGGAGGCGACGCATCCGCGCGGCCGCGTCCGCCCGGGATGCAAGCGCCTCGTCGACGGTGCGGTCGGTGCTGCGGAACTGGAACGGGAACGGCGGACGGTCGCGACCGAACAGCTGCCAGACCGCCGTGAACTCGCTTTGCGTCAGCCGCCACGCTGTGTTCATGCGCCGAGTGCCGGGGGTCATGCGCCGAGCACCGGGGGAGTTGTGGCCGGCATGTCGCCGATCAGTTCGTTGCCGTGTTCCTCGGTGACGAGGTAGCCGGGCACGGAGCGTTTCTCCTCGTCGCCCTTGCCGGCGTGGGGCGGCATCATGCCCATCGGCATCGCAGCCGCGCGACCGACTCCGCGGGCCGCACCGGGAGCGGCTCCCGACGCAGGGGTCGCGGCAGCCGGACCGGATACGAATCCGGGTGGGACCGCGCCCGGGGAGCCCGATCCCGACAGCCCGGAACCCGGCGATCCCACACCCGGTGATCCCGTGCCGGAGCCACCGCTGACGGTGCCGGCGGAGCCGGGCGAGGGGCTGCCGGGCCAGCCGGTGGTGGACGCAGGCACGGCGCTGCGGGGATCGGCGGACGCTGCCGTCGTGCGCGCGGCGTCTTGCGCTTCGGAGCCGGAAGGCTGCGAGGCCGGTGCTCCGAAAGCGTTCTGCATGTCGGTACCGGTGGATCCGGGACCGGCTGCCGCGGAGCTGCTCGGCTCACCGCTCATGTTGTCGCCGAGGTTGCCGCCCGGGGCATAGGTCGAGACCGACGAACCGTCCGACCCGCTGCCGCTGCCTCGACCCACTCCCGACGAACCGGGTCCGCTGCCGGCTCCGGGATATCCCACCGAACCGGCGCTGCCGTCTGCTGTCGGATCGAATGCGGGTGGCAGCACGGGGACGCGCGAATCCGCGGTCGTGACCGTCGGCGCGTAGTCCTCCTGCAT
>NZ_JADZGH010000111.1:83100-84894 GCF_015865005.1 Rhodococcus sp. CX | reverse complement strand
CCGCCGAAATGCATTCCCGAGACTTCTATCGGGGCGGGGCGGGCAGAGCGCTCTCGATGTGGTCGACCGCGACGACCCGGTCCTCGTGCAGCGACAGCACCCACGTGCTGCCCTTGCGGTTACGGGTCGCGGGCACGGTGACACCGTCCCGTTCCGCCCACCACCGGACGAGGTCCGGAATCACCTTGCCCTGACTGCAGATCACCGGTGAACCGCCGCGCCGGGCGATCTCCAGGGTGCGTTTGCGGCCCAGCTGCGGATCGGCTGCGTAGTCTTCCTCGTTGAGCGACGGTTCGATCGCGATGTCGACGCCCAGCTGTTCGGCGAGGGGCTCCACTGTCTGGATACAGCGGACACGGTCTGCGGCCGTGATGCTGTCCGCCCCGAATGCGCGCAGCTGTGCGACAAGAGCCTCGGCCTGGGCCTTGCCCGTCGAATCGAGCGGCCGCAGCCGGTCGTCACCGCGATGCTGTTTGCGGCTCCCGGCCTTGGCGTGCCGCACGATCAGAACGGTCTTCGTATCCGCCGGCAGGGCCCGGAATCGGCGCAGCACCGTGCGATCCATCGGGTACGAAAGCTGATCGAACGCGGTGTCCGGGTCCTCCCAGCGCAACTCGTCGACCTCGTGGTTCGGGACGAACTCGCCGCCGACCGCACGCGCCGCCCAATAGTCGACCCGTTTGAGTTTGCGGTGTCCCGGAACGGGATACGTGATCTTGCCGAGATGCCGGCCGAGCTGCGCCCGGAATCCGGTCTCCTCCTCGATCTCGCGGACCGCCGCGACGACCGCCGTCTCACCGGGATCGAGCTTGCCCTTCGGGAAGCTCCAGTCGTCGTAGCGGGGACGGTGGACGAGCGCGACCTCGACCCGTACCGGATCGGCCGGGTTCGGTCGCCAGAGCACGGCACCCGCGGCGAAGATGTTCGCCTTCACGGGCTTGTCGGAATTCACCGGTTTCCGGGGGGAAGTCACAGAAGTCCTTCCGACACTCACGCCCGGCTGCGCATGAGCTCGACCTGGTGGTCACGAGCGGCAGTGCCCGGGGCCGGCGATGCCGACCAGGTGCCGTCGCTTTCCAGGGTCCAGCATCGGGTCGCAGGGTCCAGGGCGGAATCGAAGATCGAACCCAGCTGCTTGGTCAGCCGCGAATCCTTCACCTGCACCATCACTTCGACGCGGCGATCGAGATTGCGGTGCATCATGTCCGCGCTGCCGATCCAGAATTCGTCGGCTCCGCGGAAGTGCAGCACCCGCGAATGCTCGAGGAAACGACCCAGAATGGACCGCACGGTGATGTTCTCGCTCAGACCCGGGACGCCCGGTTTGAGCGCGCAGATGCCGCGCACCACGATCTCGACCGGAACCCCGGCGCGGGACGCCCGATACAGCGCGTCGATGACCTGCTCGTCGACCAGAGCATTCGCCTTCAAGCGGATTCCCGTGGCGTTTCCGGCTGCATCTCCCGTCGCTGCGCTCGCCCTGGCGGCGAGCTCGATCTCGCGGTCGATGCGTTCGATGATGCCTGCCCGCACCCCGTGCGGAGCGACCAGCAGATTGCGGTACTTCGCCTTCCGGGAGTATCCCGTGAGTGTGTTGAACAGATCGGTGAGGTCCGAGCCGATCTCGGGATCGGAGGTCAGCAGACCCACGTCCTCGTACAGGCGTGCGGTCTTCGGATTGTAGTTGCCCGTTCCGATGTGGCAGTAGCGGCGGATCGCCGAACCTTCGCGCCGCACCACCAGACACGTCTTGCAGTGCGTCTTGAGACCGACGAGGCCGTACACCACGTGCAC
>NZ_JADZGH010000111.1:78404-83090 GCF_015865005.1 Rhodococcus sp. CX | reverse complement strand
CCCACTTGATGTTCGCCTGCTCGTCGAACCGCGCCTTGATCTCGACGAGCGCCACCACCTGCTTGCCGGCCTCGGCGGCCGCGATGAGCGCATTGACGATGGGGGAGTCGCCGGAGGTGCGGTAGAGGGTCTGCTTGATGGCGAGAACCTGGCTGTCCGCGGCCGCCTGCTCGATGAAACGCTGCACACTGGTGGAGAACGAATCGTACGGATGGTGCACGAGTACATCGCCTTCCCGGAGCGTGGAGAACACGCTCTTGGGCGTCTCGCGCTCACCGAACGCCGGGTGCGTCGCCGGGACGAAGGGTGCATCCTTCAGGTCCGGCCGGTCGACGGAGTAGACCTGCCACAGGCTCGACAGATCGAGCAGACCCGGCAATTGCACGACGTCGGCAGGGTCGACATCGAGTTCGCGCAACAGCAGGTCGAGCATGTGCTCGGTCATGTCGTCGGAGACCTCGAGCCGCACCGGCGAACCGAAACGGCGTCGTGCCAGTTCGCGTTCGAGGGCCTGCAACAGATCCTCGTCGCGGTCCTCCTCGACCTCGAAATCGGCGTTGCGGGTGACGCGGAACGCGTGGTGCTCGACGATCTCCATACCGGGGAACAACACGTGCAGGTGCGCGGCGATCAGTTCCTCGAGCGGCAGGAAAGCGGGAATGCCGTCGGAGATTCCGGGGCGGTCGACCCGGACGAACCGGTCGACATTGTCCGGAACCTTCACGCGCGCGAAGTGCTCACCCGCGGACTTCAGATCCTTCACCGTCACGGCGAGATTGAGGCTCAGCCCGCTGATGTAGGGGAACGGGTGCGCGGGATCGACGGCGAGCGGGGTCAGAACCGGGAACACCTGCTCGGCGAAATAGTCGGTCAGACGCACCTTCTCGTCGTCCGACAACTCGGACCACCGGATGATCGAGATGCCTTCGTTTGCGAGATCGGGCTGAACCATGTCGAGGAACACCCGGGAGTGCCGGTTGGCGAGTTCGCGCGTGGACGAGGCGATCAGCGCGAGCTGGGCGCGCGGAGACAGTCCGTCCGCGGACCGTACCGCGAGGCCGGTTTCCGCGCGACGCTTCAGGCCTGCGACACGCACCATGTAGAACTCGTCGAGATTCGACGCGAAGATCGCGAGGAACTTGGCGCGCTCGAGCAGCGGCAGCGACGTGTCCTCGGCGAGGGCGAGAACT
The DNA here is from genome assembly GCF_015865005.1 of Rhodococcus sp. CX. NCBI lineage: Bacteria > Bacillati > Actinomycetota > Actinomycetes > Mycobacteriales > Nocardiaceae > Rhodococcus > Rhodococcus sp. CX. The sequence continues at coordinate 81,900 of NZ_JADZGH010000111.1, read as the reverse complement.
CGCGCATTGAAATCGAGCCAGCTCAGTTCGCGGTTGAGATACCGGCCTTCGGGAAGGCCGTCGGCGAGCGCCGGCAGCGCAGCGGCAGCGGGCGGCGCTGCCGGGGCGGAACCGATCCGCGAGGTCGTCGCGGTCGCGACGCTGTTCGACACGGAGCGCTCGGGAGATTCGGGGTCGGGCCGTCGATCTGTGCTGTCACCGTTGTTCACGGATTCATTGTGGCAGGAACCGGTTAACGCAGGGAGCCGAGCGGAAGCCCGATCCGGTCGAGCGTCGCGGTGGTCGCGGGGCCGACACCCAGCGCCACGGCCGCCTCGAGATCGGCTCCGGTGTCGACATCGAGCCGCAGTCCGGGCCAATCGCCCTCGAGCGCGCGGGCGCCGGATGCGATGTGGCGGGCGGCGGAATCCGATCCGAACCGCGGCTCGAACGGCCGATCGGGGAAACAGTGGACGAGCGCAGAGGTGCCGGCCCCGGTGTGGTCCACGACCACCGCCCGGCCGACCCGCCGCGCGTGCGCGAGCGCCTCGGCGAGTTCGCTCGGGTGCACGGCCGGGAGATCGGCCTGCAGCGCGACGAGCGTCGCCTCCGGTGCCGACGTCCGGACCTGCCCCGCGGCATACGACAGTGCCGCATTGAGCGGTTCCGTTCCGCTGTCGGGAGGATCCGCCAGGACGTGGGCGCCGCGCGCTCGCGCTGCCCGGGCGACGTCCGGATCGCCGGTGACGACGGTGACCGTGACGTCCTCGAGGTGCAGCGCCGCGTCCAGGGTGTCCTCGAACATCGCCAGCGCCAGGTCGGCGCGCTCGCCGGGGGTGTAGACCCGCGCCAGCCGCGTCTTCGCCAGGCCGAGGGCCTTGACGGGGATCAGCACGTGCGGGGCGGTCATGGCTGCCGATTCTGCCAGCCGGGGGAAACCGGCGCGGTCCGGTGTCCGGTCGTGCGTTCCCGGGCGCGGGTGTTCGCGCAGCTCGCGACGATCGTCTGGGCAATACTGTGACGACGAGCGGTCGGCGATCGGCCGGTGGTGGTGATACGAGCAAAGGGGACTGCGTGAGCAAGGCGACGGTGTTGGGGGCGGGCTCGTGGGGGACGGCGTTCGCGAAGGTGCTGGCCGAGGCCGGAACCGATGTGACGATCTGGTCGCGCCGTGCGGAGGTCGCCGAGTCGATCGAGACGCGGCACGAGAACCCCGGATACCTGCCGGGTGTCACACTGCCCGAATCGCTGCACGCGACATCGGATCACCGGCTCGCCCTCGCGGGTGCGGATTTCGTGGTCCTCGCGGTGCCGTCGCAGTCGTTGCGCGAGAACCTGGAGCACTGGCGGGACGACATCGGCCCGAACGTCACGCTCGTCAGTCTCGCCAAGGGGATCGAGCAGGGCACGCTGCTGCGGATGAGTCAGGTGATCGCTCAGGTGACCGGCGCCGAGGAGAGCCGCATCGCGGTGCTGTCCGGGCCGAATCTCGCCCGCGAGATCGCCGAGGGCCAGCCCGCCGCGACCGTGATCGCCTGCACCGATTCGGGACGCGCCATGCAGATCCAGAAGTCCTGTGCCACAGGGTATTTCCGCCCATACACGAACTCCGACGTGATCGGCTGCGAGGTCGGCGGGGCCTGCAAGAACGTCATTGCGCTGGCGTGCGGGATGGCCGTCGGTGTGGGTCTGGGCGACAACACGATTGCGACGATCATCACCCGCGGCCTCGCCGAGGTCACCCGACTCGGCACGGCAGTCGGCGCCAAGCCGGCGACGCTCGCCGGTCTCGCGGGCGTCGGGGATCTCGTCGCCACGTGCACCTCGCCGCTGTCGCGGAACCGGTCGTTCGGTGAACGTCTCGGCCAGGGGGGTTCGCTCGAGAGTGCCCAGGAGGCCACGCACGGTCAGGTCGCCGAGGGCGTCAAGTCGTGCACGTCGGTGCGCGCGCTCGCGGCCAACTACGACGTCGAGATGCCGCTGACCGACGCGGTGCACCAGGTTTGCTACGAGGGACTGTCGGTGCCCGAGGCGATCGGCCGGTTGCTCGGCCGTCGCACCAAGCCGGAGTGAGCCGGCCGTGGCGCGTGATCCGCGAACGCCGGGGAATTCGACACGCTGCGTGAAAGCGGTTGCGGCAGAACATGAACCGGGTGCACCGATGCAGCCGGGACCGGTGTTCGCGGCGCCCTATCAACTCGGCCCCGACGAGGATCCGGCGCTCGACAGCTACGCGCGCGCATCGAATCCCGGTTGGCGGGCACTCGAATCGGCGCTCGCGGAGCTGGAAGGCGCGGCCGCGGCGCGCGTCGTCGGGTCCGGAATGTCCGCTGTCACCGTCGCGTTGCGGTCGCTGGCGCAACCGGGCGGCACCGTCGTCGTTCCGTCCGACGGCTACTACCAGGTGCGCGCGTACGCCCAGGAGTTTCTGGCGCCGCACGGGGTGACCGTCGTCGAACTGTCCTGCGCGGAGTTCGGCGACGGCACCCTGACCGACGTTCTGGTGACCGCTCCCGACAATTCCGTCGTGCTGGTCGAGACACCGTCGAATCCCGGTCTCGACACCGTGGACCTGCGCGCGATCGCGACCGTGTGCCACATGTGCGACGCACTGCTGCTCGTCGACAACACCACGGCCACCCCGCTCGGTCAGCAGCCGCTGGCGCTCGGCGTGGACGCCGTCGTCGCGAGCGGCACCAAATCGCTCAGCGGCCACAGCGACCTGTTGTTCGGATACCTCGCCGTCGCCGACTCCGCGTTGCTGCCGCGTATCGACCGGGAGCGGTTGTTCTCCGGCACCGTCCTCGGACCGTTCGAGACGTGGCTGGCGCACCGCAGCCTCGGGACCGCGGGCCTGCGGTTCGAGCGGCAGTGCGCCAACGCCCTCGCGGTCGCGCGGATGCTGCGATCGCATCCCGCCGTCGAGGGGGTGCGCTATCCGGGGCTGCCGGACGATCCCGCCCATCCGATCGCCGCCGCGCAGATGAGCAGGTTCGGTCCGCTGGTGACGTTCCGGCTCGCCGACGAGCACGCCTTCCACCGGTTCGTCGCGGCCTCCGAGCTGGTCGGAGCGGCGACGAGTTTCGGCGGGATCCACACCACGGCCGACCGGCGCGCCCGCTGGGGCGACCGCGTGCCCGCCGGATTCGTCCGGCTCTCGTGCGGCATCGAGGATGCCGAGGATCTCCTCGCGGACATCGACGCGGCTCTCCGGGCGGTGTGACCGGCACGGCATCGTGAACGAACCGGCCCTACTCGGGTATGGCAGCCGGTACCCGTGCCGGTACGGTTTGTACGTGAGCAATCCCCGCACCCGGGTGGCCGTCGTGTTCGGCGGCCGCAGCAACGAACATTCCGTTTCCTGCGTTTCCGCAGGCAGCATCCTGACCAATCTCGATCCCGAACTGTACGAGGTCGTGCCGATCGGGATCACCACCGACGGCGCGTGGGTGCTCGGCGACTCCGATCCCGCCCGGCTGGCGAAGGCCGGGCGCGAACTGCCGACGGTCGCGGCGGA
>NZ_JADZGH010000111.1:69514-78394 GCF_015865005.1 Rhodococcus sp. CX | reverse complement strand
GCCGACCCGACCCGCAGCGGCGACATCGTCGCACTCGACGAAGGGGAGTTCGGCAAGGTCCTCGCGTCGGTCGACGTGGTGTTCCCGGTGCTGCACGGCGCCTACGGGGAGGACGGCACGATCCAGGGGCTGCTCGAGCTCGCGGGCATCCCGTACGTCGGTCCGGGTGTGCTCGCCAGTGCCGCGGGCATGGACAAGGAATTCACCAAGAAGCTGCTGGCCGCCGAGGGGCTGCCGGTCGGATTCCAGATCGTGCTGCGCCCGGGAGTCGATTCGCTCACCGAGGAGCAGAAGGAACAGCTGGGTCTGCCCGTGTTCGTCAAGCCCGCCCGCGGCGGCTCGTCCATCGGCATCAGCCGGGTCGCCGACTGGGAGTCGTTCGACGCGGCACTCGAGAAGGCGCGCCTGCACGATCCGAAGGTCATCGTCGAATCCGCGATCGTCGGGCGCGAGGTCGAGTGCGGCGTGCTCGAATTCCCGGACGGCGACGTGCGGGCCAGCGTGGTCGCCGAGATCCGCATGCCGGACAGCTCCGGCAACCACGAGGCGTTCTACGACTTCGACACCAAGTACCTCGACGACGTGTGCGAGTTCGACGTGCCCGCAAAGCTCGACGACGACGTCAGCGAGGAACTGCGGGCGCTCGCGATCCGCGCGTTCCGGGCACTCGATTGCCAGGGGCTGTCGCGCGTCGACTTCTTCGTGACCGACAACGGACCGGTGATCAACGAGATCAATACGATGCCCGGCTTCACGTCGATCTCGATGTACCCGCGGATGTGGGAGGCGGCGGGCATCGGTTACAGCGAGCTCGTCTCGATCCTCGTGCAGACCGCTCTCGCCCGGGGCACCGGGCTGCGCTGAGCGGCTGTTCCGGCGCGGCGACTACTCTGTCAACCATGACTGCCGTGACTCCCGACACCGCCGCATCGGACGCTGCTGCAAAGGGCACCGGGGACATTCGCGAGGCCGTGCACGCCGCGGCGCGTCGTGCCCGGGTCGCGTCCCGTCGTCTCGCCCTGCTGACCACCGTCGAAAAGGACGCCGCGCTGCACGCCGCGGCGGACGCGGTTCTCGCCGCGGCCGATGCGGTTCTCGCCGCGAACACCGCGGACGTCGACGCTGCACGCGAAGCCGGGACCGAGGAATCGATCCTGGACCGCCTGCGGCTGACCCAGGCCCGGATCGAGGGCATCGCGTCCGGGCTGCGTCAGGTCGCCGGTCTGCCGGACCCGGTCGGTGAAGTGGTGCGCGGCTCGACGCTGCCGAACGGCCTCGAGATCCGGCAGCTGCGGGTGCCCCTCGGTGTCGTCGGCATGGTGTACGAGGCCCGGCCCAACGTCACCGTCGACGCCTTCGGTCTCGCCCTCAAGTCCGGCAACGCCGCGCTGCTGCGTGGTTCGTCGTCGGCGAAGCGGTCCAACGCGGCACTGGTCGAGGCGCTGCGCGGCGCGCTCGAAGCGCAGGGGCTTCCCGCGGACGCGGTGCAGCTGCTGCCGAGCGAGGACCGCTCCTCGGTCACCCACCTGATCCAGGCCCGCGGCCTGGTCGACGTCGTCGTCCCGCGCGGTGGCGCGGGCCTGATCTCCGCGGTCGTGCGCGACGCGACGGTGCCGACCATCGAGACCGGGGTCGGCAACTGCCACGTGTACGTGCACTCGGCCGCGGACCTCGAGATGGCCGAGAAGATCGTCGTCAACGCCAAGACGCGCCGGCCGAGCGTGTGCAACACCGTCGAGACCATCCTGGTGGACAAGGCGATCGCCGACACCGCGGTGCCGCAGCTGATGCAGGTGATGCAGGCCCACAGCGTCGTCGTGCACGGCGACCTGCCCGGCATGGTCCCGGCGACGGACGCGGACTGGTCCGAGGAGTACCTGACACTCGACGTGGCGATGGCCGTCGTCGACGATCTGGATGCCGCGGTCGAGCACATCGACCGCTACGGCACCGGCCACACCGAGGCGATCGTCACCTCGGATCTGGCTGCGGCCCGGGAGTTCACCGCGCGGGTCGATGCCGCAGCGGTTATGGTCAACGCTTCGACCGCATTCACCGACGGCGAGCAGTTCGGGTTCGGTGCCGAGATCGGCATCTCCACCCAGAAGCTGCACGCCCGCGGCCCGATGGGGTTGCCGGAGCTGACCTCCACCAAGTGGGTGGTGTGGGGCGACGGCCACACCCGCCCGGCCTGATCGAAAGGATCCAGCGTGGATCGTGCGCTGCCGACCACTCCGCCGATCTTCGCCGACGTCGACGATGTGATCACACGTCTCGCGGAGACGGGTTACCTCGCCGACAAGGCAACCGCCACCGCCGTGTTCCTTGCGGACCGGCTGGGCAAGCCGCTGCTCATCGAGGGGCCGGCCGGTGTCGGGAAGACCGAACTCGCGCGTGCCGTCGCGCAGACCTCCGGCGCCGAACTGGTGCGCCTGCAGTGCTACGAGGGCGTCGACGAGTCCCGCGCGTTGTACGAGTGGAATCACGCCAAGCAGATCCTGCGGATCCAGGCGGCGGGTGCGAACGCCGCGAGCGGAACCGGCGAGTCGTGGGATTCGACGAAGCAGGACGTGTTCTCCGAGGAGTTCCTGCTCTCGCGGCCGCTGCTGACGGCGATCCGCCGGGAGGATCCGACGGTGCTGCTCGTCGACGAGGTCGACAAGGCGGACGTGGAGATCGAGGGCCTGCTGCTCGAGGTGCTCAGCGATTTCGCCGTCACCGTCCCCGAACTCGGGACGATCCGCGCCGTGCGCAAGCCGTTCGCGGTGCTCACCTCGAACGCGGCGCGGGAGCTGTCCGAGGCGCTCAAGCGCCGCTGCCTGTTCCTGCACCTGGACTTCCCGGACGCGGAACTCGAGCGCCGGATCCTGGCGAGCCGGGTCCCGGAGCTGCCCGAGGCCGTCGCCGAACAGCTCGTGCGCACCGTGCGGGTGCTGCGCGGCATGCAGCTCAAGAAGCTGCCGTCGGTCGCCGAGACGATCGACTGGGGCCGCACGCTGCTGGCGCTCGGACTCGACACCCTCGACGACGCGGCGGTTCGCACCACGCTCGGGGTCGTGCTCAAACACCAGTCCGATCAGCAGCGTGCTGCTGCCGAGCTGCGGCTGAACTGAGATGGCCGGCGCACGCCCGCCCGGGCAGAACCGAGGGCCCGCCGCTCCGCACGGGTTGCCGGGCCACCTCGTCGGCTTCGTCGAGGCGCTGCGCCGGCGCGGCATCGCGGTCGGGCCGTCGGAGACCGTCGACGCCGGTCAGGTGATGACGGTGCTGGACCTGCTCGACCGTGAGGCGCTGCGGGAGGGGCTCGCGTGCACGCTGCTGCGCCGGCCCACCCACCGCGCCACCTTCGACGCGCTGTTCGACCTGTGGTTCCCCGCCGCGGTCGGGAACCGCGAAGCAGGGGGAATCGACCCGTCGCTGCCGCGCACACCGGATGGGGACATCGACTTCGAGGCGCTGCGCGACCTGATCGCCGAGCTGCTGTCCGACGATTCGCCCGAAGCGCTGGAGCTGACCGAGCTGCTCACCGCCCAGCTCGTCGAGGAACTCGGCCAGTACCAGTCCGGGAACGGTCCCTCGTTCTCCGCGTATCAGGCGCTGCGGGACGTCAAACCGGAAACGCTCGTCACTCGCATCCTCGAGGGGCTGCTGGGCAACGGGTCGTCGGAGGAGCACGAACCGGCCGGCGACTACGAGACCGAGGTCGCGCGCCGCAGCGTCACCCCGCTGGCCCGGTTGCTGGCGAGCCGGCTCGCAGCACGCCGGCGCCGGGCCCGCGCCGGGGCCATCGACCTGCGCCGCACCCTGCGCAAGTCGATGTCGACCGGCGGTGTGCCGATCGACCTGGTCAACCGCAAGCCGCGCCCGGCCCGCCCGGAACTGGTGGTGCTCTGCGACGTCTCCGGGTCCGTCGCCGGGTTCTCACACTTCACGTTGCTGCTGGTGCACGCGCTGCGCGAGCAGTTCACCCGGGTGCGGGTGTTCGCGTTCATCGACACCACCGACGAGGTCACCGACTACTTCTCCGCGGGTTCCGACCTGGGGACGTCGATGGCGCGGATGCTGCGCGAGGCCGATCTCATCGCGTACGACGGGCACTCGGACTACGGCAACGCGATCGGGGTGTTCGCCGAGCAGTATGCGCACAGCCTCACCAGCCGCAGTTCGCTGCTGATCCTCGGCGACGGGCGTACCAACTACCGCAATCCGAACCGTGAGGCGCTCGAGCATCTGGTGACGGTCGCGCGGCACGCGCACTGGCTCAACCCCGAACCGCGGGGGCAGTGGGGTTCCGGCGACTCGGCGGCGAAGGTGTACAGCGAGGTCGTCACCATGCACGAGTGCCGGACCGCGCAGCAGCTCGCGGCGGTCGTGTCGACGCTCCTGCCGGTCTGACGCCCCTGCCGACCCTGCGAAGGCAGGGCCGCGCCGGTGAACCCGTAAGCTGGTCAACCGTGCAACAGCCATCCGACCTGCAACCCGCGCCGCCCCGGCGCGTGGGTGTCATGGGCGGCACGTTCGATCCCATCCACCACGGACACCTCGTGGCGGCCAGCGAAGTCGCCGACCGCTTCGGTCTCGACGAGGTCATCTTCGTGCCGACCGGGCAGCCGTGGCAGAAATCCGACCGCCACGTCAGCTCCGCCGAGGACCGCTACCTGATGACGGTCATCGCGACCGCGTCGAACCCCCGGTTCTCCGTCAGCCGTGTCGACATCGACCGCGGCAAGCCGACGTACACCGTCGACACCCTGCGGGACCTGCACGAACGGCTGCCCGATGCCGAGCTGTACTTCATCACCGGCGCGGACGCGCTCGCGTCGATCCTGTCCTGGCAGGAATGGCAGGTGCTGTTCGACCGTGCGCGCTTCGTCGGCGTCTCCCGGCCCGGCTACGACCTCAACGTCGAGCACCTCGCGCCGCACCTCGAAGGCCTGCCCGCCGACGCTGTGAGCCTCGTCGAGATCCCCGCCCTGGCGATATCGTCGACGGACTGCCGCACGCGGGTCAGCGCGAACCGCCCGGTGTGGTACCTCGTCCCGGACGGGGTGGTGCAGTACATCAGCAAACGCAATCTGTATCGTCCGCAGGATTCACGGCGGCCCGACGGGGCCGCCGCGGTGACCGACCCGCAGACGGTCCGCCGCGGGGCCGCACCGGAACCGCCCCGCACCGCAACCGAGAGAAAGAGCACGCAGTGAGCGCATCGGCAGAAGCCATCGAGATGGCACGTATCGCGGCCCTGGCGGCCGACGAGAAACTGGCATCCGACGTCGTGGTGCTCGACGTCTCCGAGCAGCTCGTGATCACCGACTGCTTCGTGATCGCCTCCGCGGCGAACGAGCGGCAGGTCAACGCGATCGTCGACAACGTCGAGGAGAAGCTGCGCGAGGCCGGCCACAAGCCGGTGCGCCGCGAGGGCACCCGCGAAGGGCGCTGGACGCTGCTCGACTACATCGATGTCGTCGTGCACATCCAGCACGACGAGGAACGCAACTTCTACGCCCTCGAGCGGCTGTGGAAGGACTGCCCGACCGTGCCGGTCGAGGGCATCGAACCGTCGACACGGAACCTCACCGCGCCCGCCCACGACGCGCTGCCGGAAACCCCGGACCACCTGTGACGGAGATCGTCCGCCGGCTGATCCTGCTGCGTCACGGACAGACCGAGTACAACGCGACCAGCCGCATGCAGGGCCAGCTCGACACCGAGCTGTCCGAGCTGGGCCGGCGCCAGGCGGTCGCCGCGGCACGGGAGATCGCGGCGTTCGAGCCGCTCGCGGTCGTCTCGTCCGACCTGCGGCGCGCCTACGACACCGCGGTCGTGCTCGGCGACAGCGCGGGTGTTCCCGTCGAGATCGACCCGCGCCTGCGGGAAACGCACCTCGGGAAGTGGCAGGGGCTCACGCACCACGACGTCGACTCGGTCGCGCCCGGTGCCCGGGCCGCGTGGCGCGCCGATGCGACATGGGCACCGCCGGAGGGGGAGAGCAGGGTCGACGTGGCGCGGCGTGCCGTCCCGGTCGTGCGGGAACTGCTCGACAAGTACGAACACTGGGGGGAACAGCCGATCGTCCTGGTCGCGCACGGCGGGCTGATCGCCGCGCTCACCGCCGCCCTCCTGGATCTGCCCGTGGATCGCTGGCCGATCCTCGGCGGTCTCGGCAACACCGGTTGGGTACGGCTCAGCGGCTACGGAGAGGAACCCGCATGGCGGCTCGATGTGTGGAACGCGACGGCGAACGTGGTGGCCGATGACGTCCTCTGACGCACCGGAGGTTCCGGACGCCACCGGCGGATCGACGCGACCGACCCTGCTGGTCATCGGCGACTCGCTCAGCTACTACGGCCCGAAGGGCGGCCTGCCCGCGGACGATCCGCGGATCTGGCCGAACCTCGCTGCGGCCGAACTCGGCTGGGATGTCGAGCTGATCGCCCGGATCGGCTGGACGACGCGCGACGCGTGGTGGGCGATGACGCAGGATCCCCGTGTATGGGCGTCGATCCCGCGCGCGGGTGCCGTCGTGCTCGCCGTCGGTGGCATGGACACGCTGCCGTCGCCCCTGCCGACCGCGCTGCGCGAACAGCTCCGCTACGTGCGGCCGGCGTCGCTGCGCCGCGTCGTGCGCAACGCGTACGGCTGGCTCCAGCCACGGCTGTCGCCGCTCGGCTGGCCGGTCGCGCTTCCGGCGCGGGTGAGCGTCGAATACCTCGAGACCATCCGCGACTCGCTCGCCTACATGCGTCCCGACCTGCCGGTGATCGCCACCCTGCCGTCGGTGCACCGCAGCGAGCAGTACGCGTCGGTCCACAAGGGCCGTCCCGCGGCGGCCCGCGCGATCACCGCGTGGGCGGCCGAAAAGTCCGTTCCCCTGGTCGATCTGGCGGCGGCGGTCCGCGAGAACATCCAATCGGACGACGCGAACCCGGACGGTATCCACTGGGGCTGGGACGGGCACCGCAAGGTCGCCGCCGCGATGGTCGAAGCGGTGCGGATGGTGCACCGAGATGCGGATTCGGTGGCAGACGGCATACGGTAGTCGACGTGTCTGTTGTGGTGGTGACCGATTCGTCGTGCTGTCTGGATCGGGAAGCGGTGGAGCGGTACGACATCCGTGTCGTGCCGCTGCACGTGATCTCCGAGGGTCGTGAGCTCCGCGAGGGCGTCGACGAACTGCCCGAGGACCTGTCGAAGGTGACCACCTCGGGGCCGGCGCCCGCCGAGCTCACCGATGTCTACGCTCGGGCGCTCGCCGACAGCGACGGTGACGGCGTGGTCGCCGTGCACATCTCGCGGCAGCTGTCCGGCACCTGGGAGGCCGCCAAGTACGCGGCCGACGCATTCGGGGGACGCGTGCGTCTCGTCGATTCTCGCAACACGGCAATGGGATTGGGCTTCTCGGCACTCGCCGCGGCGCGGCTCGCCGAGACCGGCGCGTCGCTCGACGAGGTGTTTGCGCGCGCCGTCGACGTCGCCGAGGCCGGCCGCGCGCTGCTCGTCGTCGACCGGCTCGACCATCTGCGGCGCGGCGGCCGGATCGGCACCGCGACCGCGTTGCTCGGTACGGCCCTGTCGATGAAGCCGGTCCTGCATCTCGTCGACGGCAAGCTCGTCCTGCGGGAGAAGACCCGGACCATGTCCAAGGCGCTCGCCAAGCTCGTCGAGGCCGTCGTCGACCAGTGCGCCGAGGTCGCGAAGATCGCCGAGCCGAAGGTCGCGGTGCACCACCGGGACGCCCCCGAGCGCGCGAAGTCCCTCCTCGACGAACTGACCGGGCGGCTGCCGGAGGGCACGGAACTGCGGATGACCGAACTCGACGCCGTGCTGGGCGCACACGTCGGTCCCGGGGCGATCGGGATCGTCGTCTCGCGGGACGGGCAGGACCCGGATCGGAACGTCCACGCGGAACCGTGATTTCGCCGCGCGCCGAATTCGGTCGGATCCGGGCGGTGGTGCGGTCGGTGCCCTAGCATCGGGTCCGTGACCGACTCGTCCGGCGGGGCAGCCCCGTTGCGTGTGCTCGTATACAGCCACGACGCGAACACCCGCGCGCAGGTCGTGCGTGCGCTGGGGACGCGCCCACACCCGGATCTCCCGGAACTCGAGTACGTCGAGGTGGCCACCGCGCCGGTCGTCATCCGGCGCGTGGAGGAGGGCGACATCGCCCTCGCCGTCCTCGACGGGGAAGCGACCCCGGTCGGCGGCATCGGCCTGGCGAAGCAACTGCGCGACGAGATCGATCCGTGCCCGCCCCTGCTGCTGTTGCTGGGCCGCCGAGACGACGCGTGGCTGGCCTCCTGGTCGAGGGCCGACGCGGCGGTTCTGCACCCGGTCGATCCGTTCCGGCTCGCCGAGGCGGCGCTGCCCCTCCTGCGCCGCGTGTGACCTGTCCGTGACGGGTTTGTGACAGCGACGACTCGCGTGGTCGCTTGTCACGGATCCGTTTCGATCCCACCGAATTTCGGCACCGTGAAAGCACCGTGAAAATCGGGACAAGGCTGGGGACAACCCTTGTAGGGTGAGTCGCACATATCACACCCAGGCCTAAGGAGTGATTCCGGTTACGCATCGAGCCGAGGCGATCGGTGAGACCGGTCGGTTTCGTGCCGAGCACACCGGGGTCACGAGAAGGGGGATCAGCGGACATGAACCTCTATGTGCCGATCCTCGTGCTCGGGGCGATCGCGGTCGTCTTCGCGCTGTTCTCCGTGGGGGTGGCCGGACTGGTCGGTCCCCGGCGATACAACCGGGCGAAACTCGAGGCCTACGAATGCGGGATCGACCCGACGCCGCCGCCCACGGGTGGCGGGCGGTTCCCGGTCAAGTACTACCTGACAGCGATGCTGTTCATCATCTTCGACATCGAGATCGTCTTCCTCT
>NZ_JADZGH010000111.1:66185-69504 GCF_015865005.1 Rhodococcus sp. CX | reverse complement strand
CCCGTGGGCGGTGCACTTCGACAGCCTCGGCCTGTTCGGTCTCGCCGCCATGGCGTTGTTCCTGTTCAACGTGTCCGTGGTCTACGTCTACGAGTGGCGGCGCGGTGGTCTCGGATGGGACTGAACCGGCGCGGGACCACAGCGCCACCCCAGACCACACCGCCACGCGGGACGACAGCGACACCGGAAGCGAGATGAGTCGGAGATGGGAATCGAGGAGAAGGTACCGAGCGGTTTCCTGCTGAGCACGGTCGAGGCCGCGGCCGGGTACGCCCGCAAGGGCTCGTTGTGGCCCGCGACCTTCGGCCTGGCGTGTTGCGCGATCGAGATGATGACCACCGTGTCGGGGCGTTTCGACATCGCTCGCTTCGGGATGGAGGCGTTCCGCGCCTCGCCCCGGCAGGCCGACCTGATGATCGTCGCCGGCCGGGTGAGCCAGAAGATGGCGCCGGTGCTGCGGCAGGTCTACGACCAGATGGTCGAACCGAAATGGGTGCTCGCGATGGGGGTGTGCGCCTCGTCCGGCGGCATGTTCAACAACTACGCGATCGTGCAGGGCGTCGACCACGTGGTGCCCGTCGACATCTACCTGCCCGGCTGCCCGCCCCGGCCGGAGATGCTGCTCCACGCGATCCTGAAGCTGCACGAGAAGATCCAGCAGATGCCGTTGGGCGTCAACCGCGAAGAGGTGATCCGCGAAGCCGAGAAGGCGGCGCTCGCGTCCCCGACCACCCTCGAACTGAAAGGCCTGCTGCGATGACCGGGCGGGAGCCGGTCGGGCGGGAACCGGGCGAACCCGAGGTCATCGACGTGCGCCGCGGAATGTTCGGTCCGCCCGACACCGGTGACACGTCCGGATACGGCGGGCTCGTCCGGCCGATCGCGTTGCCCGGTGCCACACCCCGTCCGTACGGCGGGTGGTTCGACGAGGTCGCCGACGGTCTCGAAGCGGCGCTGACGCAGGCGTCGGTGAACCCGGGGGAGGCGATCGAACGTGTCGTCGTCGACCGCGACGAGATGACCGTCCACGTCCGCGCCGAGCACCTGCCCCGGGTCGCGCGGTGCCTGCGGGACGAACCCGGCCTGCGGTTCGAACTGTGCCTCGGCGTCAGCGGGGTGCACTTCCCGCACGAGAACGGGCGCGAGCTGCACGCGGTCTACCACCTGATGTCGATCACCCACAACAGACGGATCCGGCTCGAGGTGTCGGTTCCCGATGCCCACCCGCACATTCCGTCGCTGTACGCGGTGTACCCGACCGTCGACTGGCACGAGCGGGAAACCTACGACTTCTTCGGGATCGTGTTCGACGGGCATCCGGCGCTCACCCGCATCGAGATGCCCGACGACTGGGTGGGACATCCGCAGCGCAAGGACTACCCCCTCGGAGGAATCCCCGTCGAATACAAGGGTGCGCGGACACCGCCACCCGACGAACGGAGGGCGTACCACTGATGAGCGATCCGTATTCGACCGGCGGGAACGCCGAGGGCACCGTCTACACCGTCGCCGGCCAGGACTGGGACGAGATCGTCGACGCGGTCCGCGCCTCGGGCGGACCGGACGCCGAACTGGCCGAGGAACGCATCGTCGTCAACATGGGTCCGCAGCACCCGTCCACGCACGGCGTGCTGCGGCTCATCCTTGAGATGGACGGCGAAACCGTCACCGAGGCCCGTTGCGGTATCGGCTACCTGCACACCGGAATCGAGAAGAACCTCGAATTCCGCACGTGGACACAGGGCGTCACGTTCGTCACCCGGATGGACTACCTGTCCTCGTTCTTCAACGAGACCGCCTACTGCCTGGGCGTCGAGAAACTGCTCGGCATCACCGATCTCGTGCCCGAACGCGCCACCGTCGTGCGGGTGATGCTCATGGAACTCAACCGCGTCTCCTCGCACCTGGTGGCACTGGCCACCGGCGGGATGGAACTCGGGGCCATGACGTCGATGTTCCTCGGGTTCCGCGAACGCGAACTGATCCTCGACGTGTTCGAGGCCGTCACCGGGCTGCGCATGAACCACGGCTACATCCGGCCCGGTGGGCTGGCGCAGGACCTGCCGGACGGTTCGCTCGACAAGATCCGCGAGGTCCTCGACGTCGTCCCGCGCCGCCTGCGCGATCTCGAGGACCTCCTCGACGAGAACGCCATCTGGAAGGCCCGCACGAAGGACGTCGGCTACCTGGACCTGATGGGCTGCATGGCGCTCGGCGTCACCGGCCCGGTCCTGCGATCGACGGGACTGCCGCACGATCTGCGCAAGTCGCAACCCTATTGCGGTTACGACACGTACGAATTCGACGTCGTCACCGACACCGGCTGCGACTGCTACGGCCGCTACCTCATCCGGGTCGGGGAGATGAAGGAATCGCTGAAGATCGTCGAGCAGTGCCTCGATCGGCTGCGGCCCGGACCGGTGATGGTCGAGGACCCGAAGGTCGGGTGGCCGGCCGACCTGGCGGTGCGCGAGGACGGACTCGGCAACTCGCCGGAGTACATCGGCAAGATCATGGGCACTTCCATGGAAGCGCTCATCCACCATTTCAAGCTGGTCACCGAGGGATTCCGGGTCCCGGCCGGACAGGTGTACGTGGCCGTCGAATCGCCCCGCGGCGAACTCGGAGTGCACATGGTCAGCGACGGCGGCACCCGCCCGTACCGGGTGCACTACCGGGACCCGTCGTTCACGAACCTGCAGGCGGTCGCGGCGATGTGCGAGGGCGGCATGGTCGCCGACGTCATCGCCGCGGTCGCCAGCATCGATCCGGTGATGGGAGGTGTGGACCGATGACCCGGGCACACACGACCGGCGAATCCGCGGTCCCGGCGAACCGGCCGGAGCCGGTCTTCGTCGAATTGGGCCGCACGGCAGCCGAAACCGAGCGCATCGAACACCCCGGCGCACCCCGGACGTACCCGCCGGACGTGCGGGAGCGTCTCGAGGCCGACGCCGCCGCGATCATCGCCCGCTACCCGGTGACGCGGTCCGCCCTGATCCCGCTGCTGCACCTCGTCCAGGCCGAGGACGGCTACATCACCCCCGCCGGAATCGAGTTCTGCGCAGCGCAACTCGCGCTCACCGGTGCCGAGGTCGCGGCCGTGGCCACCTTCTACTCGATGTACCGCCGCCGCCCGACCGGCGACTACCACGTCGGGGTCTGCACCAACACCCTGTGCGCGATCATGGGAGGGGACGCGATCCTCGAGGCCCTCGCAGAGCATCTCGGTGTCGACCCCGGCTCGGCGGACGACACCACCCCGGACGGGAAGATCACCCTCGATCACATCGAATGCAACGCGGCCTGCGACTTCGCG
>NZ_JADZGH010000111.1:57955-65953 GCF_015865005.1 Rhodococcus sp. CX | reverse complement strand
GCACCCGAGGCGACCGGAACGGAAGGGAAGTGACATGCCGCTGAGTCCGGTCCTGAGCCGGTACTGGGACGAACCCCGGTCGTGGACGCTCGACACCTACCGGAGCCACGACGGCTACAAGGCGCTCGAACGCGCCCTGCGCACCGACCCGGACGAGGTCATCGCCACCGTCAAGGACTCCGGTCTGCGCGGCCGCGGCGGCGCAGGATTCCCGACCGGCACGAAATGGTCGTTCATCCCGCAGGATCCGACCACGCCCGCCGGTGCCAAGCCGCACTATCTCGTCGTCAACGCCGACGAATCCGAACCCGGCACCTGCAAGGACATGCCGCTGATGCTGGCATCGCCGCACACGCTCGTCGAAGGTGTCGTCATCGCGGCCTACGCCATCCGGGCCTCGCACGCGTTCATCTACGTGCGCGGCGAGGTCGTCCCCGTGCTGCGCCGGCTGCAGCACGCGGTCGCCGAGGCGTACGACGCCGGATACCTCGGCCGCGACATCCTCGGCTCCGGCTTCGACCTGGACGTCGTCGTCCACGCCGGTGCCGGCGCCTACATCTGCGGCGAGGAGACCGCGCTGCTCGACTCGCTCGAAGGGCGACGCGGACAGCCGCGGCTGCGGCCGCCGTTCCCGGCGGTCGCCGGGCTCTACGCGTGCCCGACCGTCGTCAACAACGTCGAATCCATCGCGAGCGTGCCGTCGATCCTGCTCAACGGCGTCGACTGGTTCCACTCGATGGGCACCGAGAAATCCCCGGGTTTCACGCTGTACTCGCTGTCCGGGCACGTCACCCGGCCGGGCCAGTACGAGGCACCGCTCGGCATCACCCTGCGCGAACTCCTCGACTACGCCGGCGGCATCCGCGCCGGGCACCGGCTCAAGTTCTGGACACCCGGCGGGTCGTCGACGCCGCTGTTCACCGCCGCACACCTCGACGTGCCCCTCGACTACGAAGGGGTCGGGGCCGCCGGGTCGATGCTCGGCACCAAGGCGCTGCAGATCTTCGACGAGACGACCTGCGTGGTGCGCGCGGTGCTGCGCTGGTCGCAGTTCTACAAGCACGAATCGTGCGGGAAGTGCACCCCCTGCCGCGAAGGCACCTGGTGGCTCGTGCAGATCCTCGAACGTCTAGAAGCCGGCACCGGCACCGAGGCCGACCTCGAGAAGCTGCTCGACATCTCCGACAACATCCTCGGGCGCGCGTTCTGTGCGCTCGGCGACGCCGCGACCAGCCCCATCACGTCGTCGATCGCACTGTTCCGCGACGAGTACATCGCGCATCTCACCCACGGCGGATGCCCGTTCGATCCGCGCCTGTCCACCCTCACGGCAGGGGGAGTGTCATGACCGCAGACCGGCCCGCGACGGCCAAGGACCCGGTCGTCACCATCGACGGCATCGAGATCAGCGTTCCCCCGGGAACTCTCGTCATCCGCGCCGCCGAGCAACTCGGCATCCGCATCCCGCGGTTCTGCGATCACCCGCTGCTCGACCCGGTCGGGGCATGCCGCCAGTGCCTCGTCGAGGTCGAAGGCCAGCGCAAACCTCTCGCCTCGTGCACCACCACGGTCACCGACGGCATGGTCGTCCGCACCCAGTTCACGTCCCCGGTGGCGGACAAGGCGCAGCAGGGTGTGATGGAGCTGCTGCTCATCAATCACCCCCTGGACTGCCCGGTGTGCGACAAGGGCGGGGAATGCCCGCTGCAGAACCAGGCGATGTCCAACGGCCGTGGCGATTCTCGCTTCGAGGGCGTCAAACGGACCTTCCCGAAGCCGATCGCGATCTCCTCGCAGGTGCTGCTGGACCGGGAGCGGTGCGTGAACTGCGCCCGCTGCACCCGCTTCTCGCAGCAGATCGCCGGTGACCCGTTCATCGATCTGCTCGAACGCGGGGCCGGCCAGCAGGTCGGCATCTACGCCGAGGAACCGTTCGATTCCTATTTCTCCGGCAACACCGTGCAGATCTGCCCGGTCGGTGCGCTGACCGGAACGGCCTACCGCTTCCGGGCGCGCCCGTTCGATCTGGTGTCCAGCCCGAGCGTCTGCGAACACTGCGCCAGCGGCTGCGCGCAACGCACCGACCACCGGCGCGGCGTCGTGTTGCGACGCCTCGCGGGCAACGACCCGCAGGTCAACGCCGAATGGAACTGCGACAAGGGCAGATGGGCGTTCACCTACGCCACCGAACCCGACCGGATCACCACCCCGCTGGTCCGCGACGACGACGGCACACTCGTCCCGAGATCCTGGCCCGCCGCCCTCGCGATCGCCGCCCGGGGACTGGCCGCGGCGCGCGGCGCGGGCGTGCTCGTCGGCGGACGCGTCACCGTCGAGGACGCCTACGCCTACGCGAAGTTCGCGCGGATCGTGCTGGGCACCAACGACATCGACTTCCGTGCGCGGGAGCACTCCGGTGAGGAGGCGCAGTTCCTCGCGGCCCGCATCGCCGGCCGGCTGCTCTCCGTGACGTATGCGGATCTGGATCGTGCGCCGGCGGTGCTGCTCGTCGGATTCGAACCCGAGGAGGAATCGCCGATCGTCTTCCTGCGGCTGCGTCTGGCGGCGCGCGGCGGCGCCGCGATCCGGTCGATCGCGGCGTTCGCGAGCCGGGGCCTGACGAAGATGTCGGGCCGGGTGGTGCAGGCCGTGCCGGGTTCCGAAGCCGCGGTGCTGGACGGGATCCGGTCGGGGGAGCAGGGCGGCGACGTCTCCGACCTGCTGCGCCGTCCCGGCGCGGTGATCATCGTCGGGGAACGGTGCGCGACGATGCCCGGCGCGCTGTCGGCGGCGATCCGGCTCGCCGACGACACCGGTGCCCGGCTCGCGTGGGTGCCGCGCCGGGCCGGTGAACGCGGCGCCCTCGAGGCCGGGGCGCTGCCGACGCTGCTGCCCGGTGGCCGGGACGTCAGCGATCCGCAGGCGCGCAGCCGGGTTGCGCAGGTGTGGTCCGACAGCGTCGGCGGCACCGTCGAACTGCCCGCGAATCCCGGACGCGACACCGCGGGCATCCTCGCCGCGGCCGCGGCCGGCGACCTCGGTGCCCTGATGATCGGCGGAGTCGACCTCGACGACCTCTCCGACCCGCAGTCCGCACGCTCGGCGGTGGAATCGGCCGGATTCGTTGTGAGCCTGGAACTGCGCCGCAGCACCGTCACCGACCTCGCGGACGTGGTGTTCCCGGTGGCCGCCGTCGCCGAGAAGTCCGGTGCCTTCCTCGACTGGGAGGGCCGGGTCCGTGAGTTCGGGATCGCGCTGCGCGGCCCCGGTACCCTGCCGGACCGACGGGTCCTCGACGCGCTCGCCGCCCAGATGGGGACCCGGCTCGGTGTGCCCGACGCGGAGTCCGCGCGCCGCGAACTGGACCTGCTCGGTCCGTGGGAGGGGCAGCGGCCGGCCGATCCGGCGACGGAGACGGTCGAGCCACCCCGCGCCGGTCCCGGAGAGGCGGTCCTGACCGGCTGGCGGATGCTGCTCGATGCCGGGCGGATGCAGGACGGGGAACCGTACCTCGCCGGTACCGCTCGACCGCCGGTGGTCCGGCTGTCCGCCGCGACCGCCGCCGAGATCGGCGCCTCCGACGGGGATGCGGTGACGGTGTCCACCGACCGCGGCGCCGTGACGCTGCCGCTCGCGATCACCGAGATGCCCGATCGCGTGGTGTGGCTGCCGCTGAACTCACCCGGCTCCGCCGTCCACCGGCAACTGGGCGTCGGATCCGGCGGGCTCGTACGGATCAGGGCGGGGGAGGTGCAGTGATGGACGGGTATGCAGACCTGTCGGCGTTCGGACACGATCCGTGGTGGCTGATCCTGGTCAAGGCCGTGGCGGTGTTCGCGTTCCTGGTGCTGACCGTGCTCGTGGCGATCTACGCGGAACGACGGGTCCTGGCCCGCATGCAGATGCGGATCGGACCGAATCGGCTGGGACCGCAGGGGATTCTGCAGAGCCTCGCCGACGGCATCAAACTGGCGCTGAAGGAGGGCATCGTCCCGTCCGGGGTGGACCGGCCCGTCTATCTGCTCGCCCCGATCATCGCGACGGTCCCGGCCTTCATGGCGTTCGCGGTGATCCCGTTCGGGCCGGTGGTTTCGGCATTCGGGCAGCGGACGCCGTTGCAGCTCACCGATCTTCCGGTCGCGGTGCTGTACATCCTGGCGGTCACCTCCGTCGGTGTGTACGGCATCGTGCTCGCCGGCTGGTCGTCCGGCTCGACGTACCCGCTGCTCGGCGGTCTGCGTTCGACCGCGCAGGTGATCTCGTACGAGATCGCGATGGGATTGGCGTTCGCCGCGGTGTTCCTGCTCTCCGGCACGATGTCCACATCCGGGATCGTGTCCGGGCAGGTCGGGACGTGGTACGTCTTCCTGCTGCTGCCGTCGTTCCTCATCTACGTCACGGCCATGGTCGGCGAGACCAACCGCGCCCCGTTCGACCTGCCCGAAGCCGAGGGCGAACTCGTCGGCGGATTCCACACCGAGTACTCGTCGCTGCGCTTCGCGATGTTCATGCTCGCCGAATACGTGAACATGACGACCGTGTCCGCGCTGGCCACCACGCTGTTCCTCGGCGGCTGGCGCGCTCCGTGGCCGCTGAACATATGGGACGGTGCCAACTCCGGCTGGTGGCCGGTGCTGTGGTTCGTCGCCAAGGTGTGGGCATTCCTGTTCCTGTTCGTGTGGCTGCGCGCCACCCTGCCCCGGCTCCGCTACGACCAGTTCATGAATCTCGGCTGGAAGGTCCTCATTCCGGCGTCGCTGCTGTGGGTCGTGGTCGTCGCCGTGATCCGGGCGCTCGGCAACGAGGGATACGTGGCCGGGCAGGGCACACTCGCCGCCGTCGGGGTGGTGTGCGTCCTGGCGTTCCTGGTGTTCACCCGGTTGCGGCGCACGTCCGGGGGCGGCGAACCCGCCCGGGCCGCACCGGAGGCGGCCGAACCGTTCGACCCTGGGGCCGGGGGCTTCCCGGTCCCACCGATGCCGGGTCCCGTGCCCGCGCAGCGCACCCCCGCGGAGGGATGACGATGCCCGAATTCCTCGATCCCATCGCCGGTTTCGGCACCACCTTCGCGGCGATGTTCAAGAAGCCGATCACCGAGCAGTATCCCGAGCAGAAACGGCCGCCGGCGCCCGGGTATCACGGCCGCCACCAGCTGAACCGGCATCCAGACGGCCTCGAGAAGTGCATCGGCTGCGAACTGTGCGCGTGGGCGTGCCCGGCCGACGCGATCTACGTGGAAGCGGCGGACAACACCGAGGCCGAACGGTATTCGCCGGGAGAGCGGTACGGCCGGGTCTACCAGATCAACTATCTGCGCTGCATCGGCTGTGGACTGTGCGTCGAGGCGTGCCCGACGCGCGCGCTGACGATGACCGCCGAATACGAGATGGCCGACGACAACCGGGCCGATCTCATCTACGACCGGTCGCGGCTGCTGGCGCCGCTGCAACCCGGGATGGAAGCGCCGCCGCACGCGATGTATCCGGGCGCCACCGAGGAGGACTACTACCGGGGCCTCGTGCCGGGTGCTGCGCCGAAAGAGGGGTCGGAACAATGAACACCCTCACGGTCCTGGCCCAGGACGTCGTCGAGCGCACGTCCACCGGTGAAGCGGTGCAGTTCTGGATTCTCGCCGTCGTCGCGGTGATCGGTGCGATCGGGGTGGTCGTCTCGAGCAAGGCTGTGTACTCGGCGATCTTCCTGGCGCTGACCATGATCGTGCTGGCCGCCTTCTACATCGCCCAGGACGCCCAGTTCCTCGGTGTCGTCCAGATCGTCGTGTACACCGGCGCCGTCATGATGCTGTTCCTGTTCGTGGTGATGCTCGTCGGCGTCGACGCGTCCGAATCGTTCACCGAAACCCTTCGCGGGCACCGCATCGCGGCGGTCGTGGCGGGAATCGGGTTCGGGGTGCTGATCATCGGGTTCCTCGCCGACTCCGAGCTGCCGCCGTTCGCGGGTCTGGTGGACGCCGGTGACGGGCACGTCGCGGGTCTCGCGGAACTGCTGTTCGTGCGGTACGTGTGGGCGTTCGAACTCACCGGAGCGCTGCTCGTCACCGCGACCATCGGTGCGATGGTGCTCACGCATCGCGAACGGACCGGTGAGCGTCTCGGTCAGAAGGAACTGGCCCGCAGGCGGTTCCGGGAGTGGGGTGCAGCGGGGGAGTCGGAGGTGCGGGTGACGCCGCTGCCGAGTCCCGGGGTGTACGCGCGGCGCAACGCCGTCGACGTTCCGGCCCGACTGCCGGACGGCAGCTATTCGCCACTGTCGGTGAGCCGGGTACTCGAGGCCCGGGGCGCGATCGTCGAGAGGCCGGACGAGGAGGAGACCCGATGAATCCGGCGAACTACCTGTACCTTTCCGCATTGCTGTTCACCATCGGCGCCGCGGGTGTTCTCGTGCGGCGCAACGCCCTGATCGTGTTCATGTGCGTCGAGCTCATGCTCAACGCCGTGAACCTGTCGTTCGTGACGTTCGCGCGGATGCACGGAAATCTCGACGGGCAGGTGTTCGCGTTCTTCACGATGGTCGTCGCCGCCGCCGAGGTGGTGGTCGGCCTCGCGATCATCATGACGATCTTCCGCACCCGCCGTTCGGTGTCGGTCGACGACAACAACCTGCTCAAGCACTGAGCCTGCCGAGAGAACTGAGTTTTCCGAGAGCACTGGGAGGAGACCGGGATGGGCGGAACCTCGGCCGTGTGGCTTCTGCCGGCGTTGCCGCTCGCCGGCGCCGCGGTACTGCTGCTGACCGGCCGGCGCAGCGACACGTGGGGACATCTGGTCGGATGCGCGACCGCGCTGGTCTCGTTCGGGCTGGCAGTGGTGCTGTTCGTGCAGATGCTCGGGCGCGCCGCCGACGACCGGGCCGTGCAGCAGGACCTGTTCTCGTGGGTACCCGTCGGCGAGCTGCAGATCGACTTCGGCCTGCAACTGGACCAGTTGTCGATGTGCTTCGTGCTGCTCATCACCGGTGTCGGGTCGTTGATCCACATCTATTCGGTCGGGTACATGGCGCACGGCCCGGACCCGTCGGGCAACACCGCGGGACGGGCACCCGGACGGCGGTTGTTCTTCGCGTACCTCAACCTGTTCCTCGCGGCGATGCTGGTGCTGGTGCTTGCCGACAACTATCTCGGCCTGTACCTCGGATGGGAGGGTGTCGGTCTCGCGTCGTATCTGCTCATCGGGTTCTGGCAGTACAAGCCGACCGCGGCGACCGCGGCGAAGAAGGCGTTCGTCGTCAACCGGGTCGGTGACACGGGCCTGGCCGTCGCCATGATGATCATGTTCTCCTCGTTCGGCTCGATCGGGTTCGCCGACGTCTTCGCCGCGGTTCCGGGTGCGAGCGAAACGGTCTCGACCGCGATCGGCCTGACCTTGCTCCTGGCGGCATGCGGCAAGTCCGCGCAGGTGCCGTTGCAGGCGTGGCTCGGGGACGCGATGGAAGGCCCGACCCCGGTGTCCGCACTGATCCACGCGGCGACGATGGTCACCGCCGGTGTCTACCTCATCGTGCGGTCCGGCCCGATCTTCGACGTCGCGCCGGGCGCGCAACTGGGCGTGGTGATCGTCGGGGCCGTGACCCTGCTGTTCGGCGCGATCATCGGCTGCGCGAAGGACGACATCAAGAAGGCGCTGGCGGCGTCGACGATGAGCCAGATCGGCTACATGGTGCTCGCCGCGGGCCTCGGTCCGGCCGGTTACGCGTTCGCGATCATGCACCTGCTCACGCACGGTTTCTTCAAGGCCGGGTTGTTCCTGGGCGCCGGTTCGGTGATGCACGGCATGAACGACGAGACCGACATGCGCCGCTTCGGCGGCCTGCGCACGGTCATGCCGATCACCTACGTCACGTTCGGTCTCGCGTATCTGGCGATCATCGGGATCCCGCCGTTCGCGGGCTTCTTCTCCAAGGATCTGATCATCGAGGCGGCGTTCGGATCCGGCGGCGCCGAAGGATTCGTCCTCGGCGCGGCCGCGCTGCTCGGCGCCG